>CALUPI010000026.1 GCA_944322645.1 uncultured Ureaplasma sp. | reverse complement strand
GTTTTTGTTAAATCTAATTCCAACATTCAATCATGAATGCAAAAATAAAAGCTCATACATATAACCTTTCGAGTCACACATATAAGCTTCCATTTTTAAGTTTCCAATAAACCAGTGAAATTAACATAAATTAATAAAGCTAATAAATCCATATTAAACATAAAAATCACTATAAATAAATCATAATTATTGTTGTTGATTATATTTCTCTACTTCTCTTTTTTTATATTGGATATATAAACTAACTATTCCATATATAAAGGAGCAGAGAAAGAGAAAATATAAAACAATCATAAAGGCAAGATAATTGCCATATAAATCAATCAGACTTTGATTTGTTTCTAATTCAATGTGAGCCATTTGAATTGCAATTATAATTGCACCAATTAAAAATCCAATTGAGACTAGAAAACTTATAAATATTTTCAATTTAGTTTTCATAAATTTAATTTGGGAGAACCTCACAGTATTGAGACATATCTGAATTAGTTTCTAAAAATAAATCTAATTGTTGTTGAGAATGGAAATAAATTTTAAATGTTGATGTATGTGAACCTTCAAAAATATCAAAATCAAACTCATTTACACTTTTAGGAATAGTAATTGATTCTAAACTACTACAATTTGCAAATGCATAATGACCAATGCTTGTAACAGTATCAGGGATAGTAATATTTGTTAAACTTGAACAACCTTCAAATGTAGATCAACCAATGCTTGTAATAGTATCAGGGATAGTAATATTTGTTAAACTTGAAGAATATTGAAATGCAGCATTACCAATGATTGTGACACTATTAGGAATAGTAATATTTGTTAAACTTGAACAACTATCAAACGCAAAATCTCCAATCCCTGTGACACCATCTAGAATATTAACGTTTGTTAAACTTCTGCAACGTTGAAACACATAATCACCAATACTTGTGACACTATTTGGAATAGTAATATTTTCTAAATCAGAACAACTATAAAATGCAAAATTATCAATGCTAGTAACACTATTTGGAATAGTAATATTTGTAAAATTTAAACTACCTTTAAATGCAAAACCTCCAATAATTGTGACACTATTTGGAATTTCAAATCCTTTCATATCTAATCCATCAAAATAACCACCTGAAATTTTATTTTCATATATTTTTTTTGGAATTATTTGTCATGATAAATTTTTTGTTCCTTTAAATGCAGATTCACCAATACTTGTGACACTATTAGGAATAGTAATATTTGCTAAACTTGAACAATCCTCAAACGCAGAATCTTTAATGCTTGTGACACTATTAGGAATAGTAATATCTATTAAACTTGTGCAACCTTTAAAGGCTTGAGCAGATATTTCAGTTGCACCTTCAGCAATAGTTACAGTTTTTAGACTTGTACAACCCTTAAAACCTCCAACAAATCGTCCATCACTAGTTCCAACAGGTGGAATATCTATATTAGTAAGAGAGATGCAATTTTCTAAACCAGGATAAGAAGCTTTTTTCGGGTTAAAAGTAATTTCATTTAATTTTTTTGATCCACTTAAGTCCATTCCAATTTGAGGATAATTAAGTACTTTTAATAAATTGGGTTGACGTATAGCTTCAAAATTAATATATGCTCCACTATTATTTATACTTAGCTCTCTATTTATTTCCGTTAAACCAACATCAAACTCTATTACTTGAATTAGATAATTGTCAATTTTATTTAAATCAAGTTTATATGTATTATTTGTTGATCCTTTAAATGTTGCAAATGCAACAACACTAAATTCTACACCATTATATATTATTTGTGATGGGATTCGAATTGTATTGTTTTTGTTATGAAGACTTTCACTCCCTAATCCATCTCTAAGCGGTAAGCCTTCAGTCATATAATTTGGTTCGTTGGTAGTTCAATCCACAATTGCACAAGTTTTCTTTGTCAAATTGAAATCACATTTAAATGGATATGAACCTTCAGCCATAACTTGACCTTCAAAAATTGCACCCTGAGCATCTTGATAATAAACAATATTGTCTGCCTCTTCTTTTTTTGAACAACTCACTAATCCAACACTGACTGGGATTATTGCAATCCCCACTAATCCAACTGAACCTAAAAAATATTTTAATTTTTTATTTAATTTCATAATTTGTCTCCTAAATTTTTTAAATCTTGTATGAATTATATTTGATATAACTGATTAATTTGTCCTTTGCATTAGCAAATGAATCAAAATAATAGTTTCTGTCGTTCAATGTAAAATTATATAACACAAACACATTGTTTAACAAACTCACATAACCATTGCCAGTATTATACATTATGTGGTCAGTTTCGGGTGCTAATCCATATTTGCGTAAAGCATTTTGGATAACCAGTTCTGGGTTATCGATAAAGTCAGGATTACTAGCATTGTATTCAATTTTGTCCTTGATTAATAAATTGTCATTATGATAAATAAAATAAACTTTAGCAGGTGTATTGAACACTTTTAATCTTTCCTTTAATTCATTCAAACCATTATAATTGAAAGCTAGTTTTGATTTGATATTTGAGCTTGATAATGATAAATTAATATTATCAACTCCTGAATAAGTTTCACAATAATGTAATTCTAAAGGTGTAACCTGATTATTAGTGCCAGCATTTTTAAATAACATTAAGAAATCTGTTGGTTTATATTCTTTTAATAATCCATTATCAGTTT
>CALUPI010000025.1 GCA_944322645.1 uncultured Ureaplasma sp. | reverse complement strand
ATAATGTGTGAAATATAAAAAGAAAACAAAGTGTTTCTAAGGAACATTCTGCAACATTTCCTGAAGAATTAATTGATGAAATTATTATGAATTTTACTCAGGAAAATGAAATTATTTTAGATCCCTTTTCAGGAACAGGAACAACAGGAGTGTCTTGTATAAAACACAATAGAAAATATATAGGAATTGAATTACTTAAAAATTATTACAATATATCAATTGAACGTTTAAAAATTATAAATAAAATTAGTTAATTTCAATTTTTTCTTTATATAAACACTCTATTTTATTTTTTTTAATTCTAAATCCAGTTCCATGATCGTGTGTTTTTCCTTCATTTTTTCCACTTTTATATACACCTATTCTAAAATCGACCACAATATCATCATTATTCAATAAACTTCAAAATAAATCAATATCTGCATTTTTATAAATGCTCATTTTGTTAAACTTAACTATTTTATTTTTTTTGTCTATTTCTCCTTCTACATAACAGCAATTTTTTATTTTACTAAATAAAAAAATTATTTTTTGTACATTTCAATAATATTTATCATTATCTACCATATATTTTTTTATATTATCCATTACTCTTAAGTATAATTTATCATTGCTATAATCAAGCTTAAAATTATATCCACCTCTATGTGTATTTCAATCAGAAAACTTTATAGTAGAATTGAATATTTTGTTGTAAGTTTTTGCATCTTTAACACCATATTTTTCTCTAATTTCAGTATTTACATTTTTGAATGAATCTATGGAATATCCAAATAAACTAACTAAGGCTCCAGATTCCTTATTTTTAGTTTTTATTTCAAATTCCTCATAATCAGAAGCTTTTAAATTATTTTCCTTAACTCCTATTAGATCTTCAAAAACATTACCCAAAAGTCCATCACTATTTTCCTGATTTCTATCATAATATATATATTTGCGAGATTTAAAAATCTGAAATAATAAAATTAACTCTTCTTAGGCATTGTTACAATTATTTAATTTTTTTATTTCTAATTCTGTAAAATGAAAATTGCTATTTTTTCAAAGTTTATTTGTTGTACTCATATTTAAATTCTAATAATTAACTAATATTGTTATATCACACTAAATTTTAAAAACAATGAATTATAATTTATTTATTATAACATCTAAATAATTACAAAATAAATTTATAAAATATATTGTTTAAATCACAATCTTTTTAGACAACCTAAAATTTGCTAAAATCCAAATATGAAGTAAACAAAAACTCATCAAAAATTTGACAGGGATTGTCCACTCAAAAACCACACTTTTGAAAGGACTAATATGTATTCTAAGAATAAATATTGAACACAAAATAACTAAAAGATTATTCCTCTTGCCAACCTCAATGTAACAATTGCATTGAAGGATTTCATAAAACAATTGATGATTATTGTTTAAATGAATTTAGGGAAAATAGATCATTTGAAAAAATTAAAAAAATTGTGAATAAATTTATGACTTATTACAATTATCAAGGATTTCATCATTATTCAGAATTAAATCATTTACCACATTCACAAAGATATTTAATTCCAAAAAATGCAATAGATTCACTTATAATTTTATATAGAAGTGGACTAGTCTAAAAAGATTGTGCATTAAACAAAAACGGGTCATTGTCATTATTTTTTAGCAATTTGTTGTATAATATAAATACAGGGTGTAAAAAACCTTGTGGTTAGTATAAAGTATAAGTATTTTATATCTATTAGATTATTCTTATAATATAAATTGTTATAATTACATTTTTTAGTTTATTATTTGATATTTATTTTCTTAATTATACATTCCTTTTCTTTTTTAACTTTCATATAATTTCAAATATTAATGTTCTGGTATGTATAAAATATTTACACATTATTAATCATCACCACTTTGTGGTGATTTTTTGTTCCTATATATTATTTATATTAAAGTTTATTAAGTATTTTTTATGTTTAAAAGCATTATAAATTTATGTTATAAATATATTTATTATAATAAAGGAGAAGGCATTATTATGAAAAAACTAGTAGATTTAGATTTAATAGTAAAACCTAAGGATATAAGAATTTTTTTAGGTCAATATAATGGATTTCAACGTTATGATGTTATTAAATATCCTTTTGCTAAGCAAATAGAAGCTAATATGCGTCAGGCATTTTGAACTCCAGAAGAAATTAGTTTAATATCTGATAGAGAAAATTTTAAGGAGTTACCAGAAAATGCTCAACAAGTAATAATTTCAAATCTTTTATTTCAAACTTTAATGGATTCTGCACAAAATAGAGGATTAGACAGCATTATGAGTGAATTGGTAACATCTAGTGAATGAGAAGCTGTATTTAAAACTCAAGCTTTTTTTGAATTAATTCATTCCCTATCATATTCACATATAATTAGAGAAATGTTTAGTAGTGATGCAACTTCGATTTTTGATAAAATTTATATGATCGATGAAATAAAACATAGAACAGATAAAGAAATTAATGAATATTCTTTATTAAAAAAATATATCAATGGTTATCATAATGATTGATCTGATGAAGAAACAAAGAAACATATTTTAACACTTTTAATTTATATATATTTTTTAGAAGGTCTAAAATTTTATATTAGTTTTATGGTAACATATATGATTAATTACAGTTATAATGACGCAATTAGTGGTATTGCAAAAATTATTAAATTAATTAATTTTGATGAAGATATGCATGTAGCTGTAATTGGTGGATTATTGAGAATTTTAATGAGAGAAGAATCAGAAGGTTTTTCAGAATTATTTAAATCCAATTGATTTAATCAAAAAGTTGTGGAAATTGTAACAAATATTGTTGATGATGAATTAAGATGAGCTGAATATTTATTAAGTTTTGGACCTATTCCATCATTAACTATTGATGTATTCACAAATTTTATGCATTATTATGCAAATGATAGAATGAAGAAAATTAATTTAAAACCTATTTATAATGTAACTACTAAACCAGAAATTGTTACATGATTTGATATGTATAAGGATATTAATAAGGATAATACTGCACAACAAGAATCTACTGCATTAAATTATAATATTGGGAACATGAGTATTGATTATAATGATAATGATCTTGAAAAAATGTTAAAGGAATTATTAGATAGAAATGCAAAATAATAAAAAAACCCCATTATCTTACATTGAAGAAGCTATTGAAGATAATAAAACAATAGTTGTTAATCAATCTCATAAAAACATAGAAATTAATGCTAATAAAATAATGGTGATAAAACGGAATGGTACACTTGAAGAATATAATCCAGAAAAAATGAGAAAAGTTTGTGTTTGAGCTGCTGATGGAAATAATGGCTATGCCGATATGTTATTAGATGCAACACAAATAAAATTATATGACAAAATAAAAATTAGCGATGTTTATGATGAACTTATAAAATCTGCAGTTAATAAAATAAGTAGAATTTACCCTATTTATGAAACAATTGCAGCTAAACTTTATTTGTTAAAATATTATAGAGAAACATGAAATATAAAAACATCTAATGAATATCCACATTTAAAATCAGTAATTGAAAAAGGGATTAATCACAAAAAATATAATAAAAATATATTTAATTCATATTCTGAGGAAGAAATAAATGAATTAAATTCAATTATTAATGTAAATAATGATTTTAATTTTACATATAAATCATTAATATTTTTTACTCGCAAATATTGTTTAAATTCTTCTAAGAATAAAAAATTAGAATTACCTCAACATGCATATATGAGAATTGCAATGTCATTATTTTATAAAGAAGATAAAAGTATTAGAATAAATTTGGTTAAAGAATTTTATAGATATTTATCTAATCACTATTTTACAGTTTCTACTCCTATTTTCATGAATGCCGGAACTAATAATATGCAATTATCAAGTTGTGTGTTATCTCAAATGGGTGATGATGCCAATAGTATTATGGACACCATTAAAGATATTGCAATTTATTCAAAATATAAAGGGGGCAATGCTGTAGATGTTTCATTGCTAAGAAGTTCAGGCTCATATATCACTGGAAATAATGGAATTAGTAGTGGACCAGTACCATTTTTAAAAATAATAGAATCAACTATAAAAGCATTTAATCAAGGTAGTGAAAGACCAGGTGTTTGTTGTGTATATTTCCAATGATGACATTTGAATTTTGAAGAACTAGTTGTATTAAAAAATAATAGTGGAACAGAAGAAAATAGAGCAAGACAACTTAAATATTCTGTTAAAATTAATGATTTACTTTTACAAAGAGTCTTAAAAGATGAAGATGTAACATTATTTAATCCGCATGATGTTCCAAAATTATTAAATAAATTTGGTGATGAATTTAATAAACAATATCTGGAATATGAAAATGATAGTTCATTAAGAACAAAAAAAATTCCAGCTAGACAAGTACTATCCATGATTCTAAAAGAAAGAGTTGAAACTGGAAATATTTATTTATTTCATGAAGAAAATGTTAATAATGCATCTTTGTTAAAAAGATATATTAATAGTAGTAATTTGTGTTGTGAAATTACATTGCCTTCACGTTATTCTAAATATATTGATTCAGAATTGAACAATAATAAATTAACTCATAATTATGATGCTGGTGAAATTTCATTATGTAATTTGGCAAGTGTAAATTTAACTAAATGAGACTTACTTAATGATAATGAACAACAAAATGTAATTGATATTTTAGTAAGAGCAATGGACAACACAATTGATATTGCTAATTATCCTGTAAAGGAGGCAATGTATACAAATTTAAAGTATAGATATTTAGGAATTGGTGTATTGAATTATGCTAATTATTTAGCTACTCATAAAATTGTAATTGATTCAAATGAGGCGTTAGAGAAGACGGCCATCTTATTTGATAAATTATCATTTCAAATAATTTCTTCATCTATGCAATTAGCTAAAATAAAAGGTAAATGTAAAGGTTTTAATGAAACTGAATGAGCTGATGGAAAATTTCCACTTTTAAAAGCTAATAAATTAGCTATTCAATTAGTAAAATATCAACCAAATATGAAAAAATGAAAAGACTTAAGTAAACAAATACAAATTCATGGACTGAGAAATGCTCAATTAATGGCTATTGCACCAACTGCAACAAGTGGAAAATCTATTAATGCTACTGAAAGTATAGAACCTATTCAAGATTTTATTTATAAAGAAGATGGAAAAGCCAACGTTGTTACCCTTGCACCAAATATCTCACAAAATTCAATTTATTATAAAAGAGCTATTGAATGTGATCAATATCAATTGATTAGACTGGCTGCAATTAGACAGTGCTATATAGATCAAGCTCAATCCATTAATATGTATTTTAAAAAAGTAAAATCTTTAACAGACTTTACTTTAATTCATTTATATGGTTTTAGTTTAGGAATAAAAACATTTTATTATTGTAAAACAGAAAAAGAAGAAATCGATTATGTTTGTGAAAGTTGTACTTAATTTAAGTTTTCTAAATGTTTAAAGAAATATTTTAATTCTCATGCCACACCATCTTCATTGTTGGTGTGTTTTGTAATGTGTCTAGCTGTTAATTTAGCAGTATCTCTACCATTTTTCATTGCAAAACCATATTTTGCATTTTGTAACATTCTCATATCATTATCACCGTCACCAAATGTAAGAATTCTATCAGTTGGAATTCCATAGTATGATGCAAGATAATTTAATCCCATTACTTTATCTGTAAACATTGTATTTATTTCAACTACAAAGCCACAATTAGGTAAATTTACCATTCTAAGTTGTAAATTAGGAGAAACAGTTTTAACAAAGTATACAATTGTATCAAATTGAGAAATATCATCACTTTTTATATACAATAATAACGCGCTCACATCTACATCAAGATTATCAGGATCATTATTTAAAGATTTTAAGTGCTTATCATTATTGACATCAAGATGATAATATTTTAATAAATCTTCAGCATAATCTGGATTATCAATTTTTGTTAATTGTAATTCATATGTTCTAGTTTCTAAAAATGCATTAGAAATAATATCTCTAACTTCCTTAATTTTTAATATATTTTTGGCAATTTCTTTAGAAAAACAAAAATCAATTGGACTAAAATGTGGATCAGTTGGATTTGAAATATATGCACCATTTTGATTTAACATTATTGAGTTCAATTTTAATTCATTATATATATCAATAGATCCACGTTTTGGTCTACCTGTAGCAATACAAAAAATATGACCTTGGTTTGTAATTTCATTTACTGTATCAATAGTATTTTGTGTTAATTGCCCATTTGAATTGAGTAAAGTTCCATCTAAATCACTAATTATTAAATATTTTTTCATTTTTATTTCCTTTCTATTATTTATAGTAACCCTATTGTTTTATAAACATCTTGCATTTTTTTAGATGCAATTTTTTTTGCATTATCAGCACTTTTTTTAGCAATTTTATCAATTTCAATATCTGAAAGTGAATTTCATTTTTTAATATATTCATTATGAAATTTAGTATATTCATCAATAATTGCTGATTTTAATACACCATAATTTTGATTTTGAAATTTCTTTTCAATTTCTTTAATTGTATAACCACTAAATGCAGAATAAATGCTAATTAAATTTGATACTCCTGGTTGATTAATAATATCATATTTTATTTGATTTAAATTATCAGTTAATGCTGATTTTATTTTTTTAATTGAAATATCAAGCGGATCATTTAAAAAAATTACACCTTTATGATTTTCAGAAGATTTAGACATTTTTATATTAGGGTTTTGTAAATCCATAATTCTAGCACCCATTTTTGGAATACTAGGCTCAGGAATTTTAAATAAATTAATATTATAATGATTATTAAATCTAATTGCAATATTTCTAGTTAGTTCTAAATGTTGTTTTTGATCTGCACCAACAGGAACAAGATCAGCATCATATAATAATATATCACTTGCCATTAATACTGGATAGATTAATAAACCTGTTGGTATCATTTCTGTTCCATTATTAAGTTTAATAGCTTTTGAACTTTTGTCTTTAAATTGTGTCATTCTATTTAATTCACCTAATGTTGTGTTACACATCAATATATGTTCTAGCATTGTGTGTTCAATAACATCAGATTGATAAAAAATATTTACTTTATTAGGATCTACACCACAAGCAATAAAAGATTTTATCATGTTACGAGAATTTTGAAGTAAATCACTCGGGTTGATATTTCTAGTTGTTAATGAATGTAAATTTGCAACAAAAATATACATTTCATATTCATTTTGAAATTTTGTGTATTCTTTAATAGAACCTAAATAATTCCCTAGAGTTAAATTATTAGTTGGTTGAATACCACTTAATATTCTTTTCATAAACACCTCTTTTTAATTTTATAATAATAAGAATATTTTTATATAATAAACTAAAATGAAAAAACAAATCAATATTAATTTTTTAGATTTTGATAAATATAAAAATGAGATTAATGATATATTAAAAAGTAATCCAAATTTTAATTTTTCTACAACAAATTATGATTATTTAGTTTGTTTTGGTGGAGACGGAACATTTGTTAATACTCTTAGAAATTTTTATAATAAAAAAATTAATATAATTTTGTATCCTAAAGGCAATTTAAATTTCTTTGGAACATTAAATTTAGATATTGATCAACTTCAATTTTCTTATTTTAATATTCTTGAAATTGACATTGATAATGTTAAATATTTTTCTATTAATGAATTAATTTTAACAAAAATTAATAGTACTTCTAAATTTACTATTTGTTTAAATAACGATAAATTTTATAGTTTTCAAGGATCAGGTTTTTATTGTTGTACTACAATGGGATCAAGTGGATTTAATAGAAGTTGTGGAGGACCATTATTTTTTGACAATAATTTATATTGCTATAATGAATTGTTTGTCGCTAAAAATAAAAACAATAAATTTTTAGATCAACCATTAATGTTATCTAATCAACATTTAAATATTATTAACACTGAAAATAATAATGATGAATTTCAACTAAAAATAGATGGTAATAGTTATGTAATTAAAAATTGAAAAAACATCTCAATAAAACTTACTAATTCATGTGCTAAAATTAATTTAAGTTATTTAACATGGCTAGAGGCTATAAAGACTAAATTAATATAGGAGTAGTTATGAAATCATCTACAAAAATTAAGTTATTTTATGTATGTACATTTGGAATTGGTTATTTATATGCAAAAAATAAAGCAAAAAGTTTATCTTCTAAAACTAATAATAAAATTGAAATTACTGAAACAATTGATTTTGATATTCAAAAGTTAGTATTAGCATTAGGACAAAAATCAAATATTATAGAAATAAATAGCACAATAAGTAATTTAAAAGTCAAGGTAAAAGATATTAATAAAGTTAATGTTGACAATATTAAAAAATTAGGAGCAGTTGGTACATTAAAAAACATGGATGTAATTACAATCTTGTTTGGTGATAATAGTCAATATGTTGCTGAATTATTAAAAAAAAGTTGTAAATAATATTTATTATTTATGATTTTTTAATTTATAAATTAAATTTATGGAAATATATAGTAAAAATTAGTAAAATATTTATATATTAATTTTAGTAAGGGATGTTTTATGATTTTTTTAAAAAATTTCTATGCAGAAGGTTTTAAGTCTTTTGCAAGACCTATTAATTTAAATTTTTCTAACACAATGATTGGAATTGTTGGTCCAAATGGTAGTGGCAAATCTAACATTGTTGATGCTTTAAAATGAGCAATGGGTGAACAATCAATTAAAACATTAAGAGGTAAGGAAAAGACGAATTTAATTTTTGTTGGTTCTAATGATATGGATGAAGCTGATTTTGCATTAGTTGAGCTGACTTTTGATAATTCAAAAAGAATTTTGAACTACCAAACAGATGAAGTAAAAATTGGTCGTAAATTAATGAGAAAAACTGGTGAAAGTATTTTTACTATTAATGATGAACCAGCAAGATTAAAGGATATTCAAGATTTATTTTTAGATACTGGATTAACTAAAGGATCATTAGGGATTATTTCACAAGGTACTGTTAATTGATTTGCAGAAGCAAAACCTGAAGATAGAAGACATATGTTTGAGGAAGCAGCTGGCATTGGCCGTTATACTAAACAAAAAAATGAAACTTTAGATTTATTAGAAAAAGCTGCTTATAATTTAGAACGTTTAGATCAATATGAAACTAATTTAAAAAGAGAAATTAGAGATTTGAGTAAGCAAGCTGAAAAGGCAGTGCAATATAAAGAAAAAACTCAACAATTAAAAAAATTAGATGTTACTATTTCAGTTCAAGACTATTTAGCATATAAAGATGAATCAATAGAACTTGCTAAATCAATTTCAACTTATAAAACTGATTTGGAAAAATTAAGAATTAATATTGAGGAAAACAAATCTTTACGTGATAAAAATAATCAAGACTATTTGGAAAAAGATTCAGAATTAAAAAAATTATCTCAAGTTAAAGATGATTTAAATATTAAATTAAATGAATTAAATTATAAAAAAATAGCATATGTTAATAATTTGGAAAATAATTTAAATTCACAAAATATTGAAGAAAGAAAAAAATCATATTTATCATTAATTGCAAGTGATAAAGAAGAAATTGATTCATTAGAAAAACAAATTAATTCAAATAATTCAAAATTACATTCTTTAGAAGAACAGTATAATCATTCATTAGAATTAAAATCCAAATTGAATGATGAATATAATAATATTAATGCAGATTATAGTCACAAAAAAGTGATTTATGAAAGATTAGAAGAATTGTATAAAAGTAGTAATAATGTAGAAAGAGGTGTACAAACATTATTAAATTCTAAGTCATCAATTCCTGGTATTCATTCAACAATATCTAATATTTTGCAAGTTCCTGAAAGATATGAAATAGCAATTCAGACTGCTTTAGGAAAGTCAATTAATAATTTAATTGTAGAAAATTCAAATGTTGCAATTGCTGCTATTAATTTCTTAAAAAAGAACAATGGTGGAAGAGCTACATTCTTACCGATGGACACTATTAAGCCAAAAAGTATTAAAGAAGATAGTTTAACTATTATGTCTAAACTGGAAGGGTTTATTGATGTTGCATCTAATTTAGTCAAATATGATAATATTTATGACAATATCATTAAATCATTATTAGGAAATGTTGCTATTTCTGATTCTATTGAATCAGCTACACACATTGGAAAAATGGTTAACAATAACTATAAAGTAATTTCATTAGAGGGAGATGTAGTATATGCTGGAGGTGCCTTAAGTGGTGGTCAACAACAAAAAACAATTGCATCAACTTTTAATATTGAGGAAAAATTAAATAGATCAAAAAATGAATATGAAATCGCCACAAAGTTATTTATTGATAAAAAAGTTGAATTAGAAAATATTAATAATAATGTTACAAAATTAAATATTGAAATTCAAAATATTAGAGGTACAATTGCAATTTGTGAAAATAAATTAATTGAAACACAATCAAGACTTTCAAGAAATCAAGCCGGTTATGATTCTATTGTTGATGCTAATGATAAAGAAAAAATGAAGGTTGAGATTAATCAATTTGAAAAAGAATTAATTAATGTAAATGAAGAACTTATAGATATTTCGCAAAAAATATCTACTTTACAAAATTTAAAAGAACATGCATATGAAATTTATTGTCAATACAATTTAAATTATGAAAGAGACCAAGAAACATTTATTAATTTAAATGAAAAATTTAATAGAAAAAATAATAAATTAAATAATTTGCAAAATGAAATTAAATCTATTGAAGAAAAAATTAATAATTTATATGAAATGACAATGGAATTTGCAATTACTGAATATAACAAACCACTTGATATTACTATAAATGAAGCTAAAATGATTATTTCTAAATTAAAAAGTGAAATTGATGCCCTTGGTAATATTAATTTTGAGGCTGTGGAAAAGTTAGATGAAAAAGAAGAGGAATTAAAATCAATTGAACAAGAACATAATCAAGCACGTGAATCAGTTATTAATTTAAAAAACATAATTGAAGATTTGGATAAACGTGCTAAGGCTGATTTTACAAATGTTATTAATAAAGTTAATGAAATAATTCCACAAATATTTACTAGCTTATTTGGTGGTGGAGATTGTTGTATTAAGTATACTGATCCAACTAACGTTCTTGAATCTGGTATTGAAGTTATTGTACATCCTTTAGGAAAAAAAGTTTCTAATTTAGTTTTATTATCTGGTGGAGAAAAAACACTTGTTGCATTAACTGTATTATTTGCATTATTGAAATCATCATCATTTCCATTAGTGGTATTAGATGAAGCTGAAGCTGCATTGGATCAGGCAAATGTCAATACTTTTGCAAAATTAATCCAAGAGTTTAGTGATTCTACACAATTTTTAGTAATTACACACCGTACAGGAACTATGAAAATGTGTGATGTATTGTATGGAACAACAATGCAAATCAAAGGTGTAACTAAGGTTATTAAAACAAATTTAGACGATATTAAGAAAAATGATTTAATGAATAAAGAGATAAGATAATATGGGATTTTTTAAAAAAATATTTAATAAATTTACTAATAAAAATGATGATACAGCTGAAAAAATATCACAGAAAAATGAAGAAAATAGAATTTTTAAGGCTAGTGATAATCAAAGAAAATTTGATGAAGGTTTAAGAAAATCATCTAATACATTAAATGATGCCATTGTTGATTTATTTTCTAAACATAAATCTATTGATCTTGATTTTTATGAATCTTTAGAAGAATTATTAATTATGTATGATGTTGGTTATGTAGCCACTACTAAAATTGTAAAGGCCATCGAAGAAGAAGTTAATTATAGACAGGTAAAAGATCCTAATTTAATTAAGCAAATTTTAATTGACAAAATTTTTACATATTATATTCAGGATACTGATATCAATACAAATATTAATTTATATTCTAATAAAACTAATGTTGTACTGGTTGTTGGTGTTAATGGAGTTGGTAAAACTACTTCAATTGCAAAAATTACTAAATATTTTGTTGATCAAAATAAAAAAGTACTTTTAGTTGCAGGAGATACATTTAGAGCTGGTGCAGTTGAACAATTAAAAATATGAGCCAATAGATTAAATGTGGATATTGTGAGTCCAAAAAAAGTTGGACAAGAAACTGCATCTGTAATTTTTGAGGGTGTAAAAAAAGGCTATGAAGAAAAATACGATTTAGTAATTTGTGATACTTCTGGAAGATTGCAAAATAAGATTAACCTTATGAATGAATTAAAGAAAATTAATGATATTATTCATAGGTATGATAAAACTGCTCCGCATGAAACTTTACTAGTTCTAGATGCAACCACTGGTCAATCCGGATTAGCACAAGCTCAAGCATTTAATGAAGTTACTAAATTAACAGGAATTGTTCTTGCAAAAATGGACTCTACATCAAAAGGTGGAATTGTATTAGCAATTAAAGATATGTTTAATCTACCAGTTAAATTCATTGGTTTAGGTGAAAAATTAGAAGATTTAAAACCTTTTGATTTGGAACAATTTGTTGATGGAATGGCATCTGGTTTTGATAAGGCTATTTTAAATGATTAATGATAGATTTTATTTAATTGAATTATTTGATTTTTATGGTAAATTATTGACTGAAAAACAACAAATCTATTTTAAATCTGCATATTTTAATGATTGTTCTTTATCAGAAATTGCTAATTTGTTTTCAGTATCTAAAAATGCTATTCATGATTCATTAAAAACAATAATTTTAGAACTTAATAGATATGAAAGTGTATTAAAACTAAAATATAAGCATGATAAAATGGTAGAAATAATTGATTCTATAGATGACAATAAATTAAAGGAAAAAATTTTAAAAATTGAAGAGGAATAACTATGCCAGTTTTAAAAAGCAAAATTATTAATAAAAGAGAAATTGATTGAACTCAAAAAATTGTATTAACTGATTTAAAGGTTGATCCTAAAGTTTTGGAATTACATAGACAAAGAATTGATACAATTTTCGTATCTTTACCTATTGAAAAAAGAAGTCAACAATTACACAACATTATTTTAAGAGATAATTTATTTTCTAAAGCAATGGAAATTATTGTTCCTTGTTATGATTTTGAATTTAATTCTGATGATATTAATGAGATTTCAAAAAGTGTAATCTTAAATTATGGTGAAGATAAAAAAGAACATGCTAATGATATTGCTAAAAGAATGATTACAAAAGCATTAATATTTAATGATTTACAAAATTCTTTTGATATTAAAATTACTGATGATGAATTAATGAGCATTCTACAAGATTATTATCAAAATACTAATCAACCAATTAGAGATTTTATGGAAGATTCTGAAAAATTTAATAATGCTAAAAATACATTATTAGAAGAAAAAACAACTGCATTTATAATTGAAAAATTTCCTAAAGATTTAACAGAATTAGAGAGAAAAATGCAGGATTTAATAAACAAAGAAAACATAAAAAATGACAAATAAAAATTTTATAATTAGATACATATTGTTAAAAATAATATTAGGAGAATATACTCCACAGAATACAATTCCTAGTGAAAACACAATTGCTAAAAAATTTAAATGTACAAGAATGCATGTTAGAGAAGTTTATTTAAAATTAATTGATCATAATATATTATATGCTAAGCAAGGTAGTGGATATTATGTTAATAAAAACGCTCTTGATGCTATTTTTTTTCCATATTCTCACTTAAAAAAATTAATTTTAAGAAGAAAAAGTAATTTAGATAATATTGAGATATATGATAATGAAAAATTAATTGGTTGCATATCTTTAAATATAAATTTTCTGTATGAAAAATCTCAATTTACAATAAATGATTTTTTAAAAATTCTTGTTGAAGAACAAAATTTTAATTTTTTAAAAATTATTAATAAATTTGAAAATAATGTTAATAAAAATGATAGTTTAATGAATAAATATACAACAATATTTACAAATGATAATAACCAAGAAATTATTATCAATACTTTTCTTGATTCAAATTTTGATATTCAAATTATCAAAGAGTTTATTTTTTAAAATATATTTTTAATTTTTTCAGTCAATTTACTTTTATGTTTTTTCTTGTTAGCAACTACTTGTAAACCAATTGCTCCTCTAGATACAATATGAACAAAAATTCTAGGAGATTCACGTATATCAATTTTCTCCTCAGAAATTTTTAATGTTTTGCTAATAATTGTTTTAATAGTTTGTAAATATTTTAAATCATAATCCACATTCAAAATTGTAATGTTTCTAATGTCAATACCAGATAGATTATTATCAAAGTTTTTAATTAATAATTTCAGACATTCTGGAATTGCTTCATCTCACTTTTTTATAATTCCACCAAAATGGTTTTCTTGATCAACTTTAATAATAGGATAAATTTTTGTTAATTTAAATAACTTTGCTACAACAGTAGGAACTCTACCACTTTCAACTAGTCCTTTTAATTGTTTACAAACAAAAAATGATAATGTGTAATTATGAAAATTTTCAGCATATTTTATTAATTCTTTTATATTATCACAACCACTATTTATTTTATTTCTTAATTCTCTACATAATATTTCAATATTATATCCAAAATCCAAAGTATTAGCTACATATAGTTTATCTTTAAATTCATTAGAATCTGATAATGCTTTTAAATGTGAATATTCACTAGATCATTTGCTAGAAATTGGTAATGAAATTATATAGTCATAATTATTTAATTTTTCTTTAATTACTTCCTCAAGAATTAATTGTGGAGTACAACTAGTAGACAGTTTTCTACCCTGTTCCTGATACTTTAGTATATCATCAGAAGTTAATGATAAATTTTTATCAATATATTTTTTTCCATTTTCATCAAAAATTGCTAACGGCAAAATGCACACATCAAGTTCTTTGGCAGTGCTTTCATCTAATGTAGAAGAAATATCTGTTAAAAATAATATTTTTTTCATATTAATTTAATTTTAATACATTTATTAATAAAATTATAGTTATATATTAAAATAAAAATATAAAAATTAATAGTTATTAGAGGTGTAAAAGATGAAATTTAATCAT
Organism: uncultured Ureaplasma sp.; assembly: GCA_944322645.1. GTDB lineage: Bacteria > Bacillota_I > Bacilli_A > Mycoplasmatales > Mycoplasmoidaceae > Ureaplasma. The sequence goes on along the minus strand of CALUPI010000025.1, from coordinate 9,770 downwards.
GAGTTAAATCATAGTGCAGCACATGTTATGGCTGCAAGTTTAAAAAAATTATATCCAAATATAAAATTAACTTTGGGACCTGCAATTGAAGAGGGATTTTATTATGATTTTTATATAGATCAAGCCATTTCAATTAATGATTTTCCAAAAATAGAAAAACAAATGAAAAAAATAATTTCGGGAGCACATGATTTTGTTAGAGTAGAAAAAACAAAGCAAGAAGCTTTAGAATTTTTTAAAGATAACAAATATAAGTGTGAAATCATTAATGAAATTCCTGATACTGAAACTATTAGTTTTTATACAAATGGAGATTTTACAGATTTATGTAGAGGTCCACATATTAGCAACACTAATAAAATTAAGGCATTTAAATTATTGAATGTTGCTGGTAGCTATTGACGTGGTGATTGTCAAAATGATAAATTAACTAGAATTTATGGAGTTGCATTTGAATCAGAAGAAGAATTAAATGAATATTTAAATATTTTAGAAGAAAGAAAGCAACGTGATCATAGAAAAATTGGGAAGGATTTAAAATTATTCACATTTAATAATTTAGTTGGCCAAGGATTACCTATATGATTACCAAATGGTACAAAGATTAAATACCAAATACAAAAATATATAAATTATTTGCAAAATAAATATGAATTTCTTCCAGTTATGACTCCTGTTTTAGGAACTGTGGATTTATATAAAACTAGTGGCCATTGAGGACATTATAAGGAAAATATGTTTCCAGTTATGGATGTCGATGGTGAGGAATTGGTGCTACGTCCTATGACTTGTCCTCACCATATTATTGTTTATAAAAACGAATTACATTCTTATCGTCAATTACCTATAAGACTATGTGAACATTCAAATTTACATAGATATGAAGCTTCAGGGGGATTAACTGGGCTTGAAAGAGTAAGAGAAATGGTTTTAGAAGACACACACATTTTTTGTAGACCAGATCAAATTAAACAAGAGGTAGATAATTGTTATAAAGCTATTATGGAAGCTCATGAAGGATTAGGAACAAAAATTTGAAGAGTAGATTTGTCTATATGAGATCCTAACGATAAAGAAAAATTTCATGGAAATATTAAAATGTGAGAGGACTCACAAAAACAACTTAAAGAAGCATTAGATGAACATGGTATTGAGTATACTATCATGCCAGGTGAAGCTGCATTTTATGGTCCGAAAATTGACTTTCAAGTAAAAACTGCATTAGGTCATATTGTAACCGTTTCTACAATTCAACTTGACTTTTTGCTTCCAGAAAGATTTGAACTAGAATATGTCTCTGAAAATGGTAATATGGAACGTCCTGTAATGGTTCATTTAGGAATTATAGGTACATATGAGAGATATCTAGCAATGTTATTAGAACAAACAAAAGGTGTCTTACCATTATGATTATCCCCTATTCAAATTATAATTTTACCTATAAATGCTACTCACAATAAATATGCAAAAGAAATATGTGATTTGTTTTCTTCATTAGATTATAGATGTGAAATTGATAATAGAGATGAAAGATTGGCTAAAAGATTAAGAGAAGCTCAAATTTCAAAAATTCCATATCAAATTATTATTGGTGATGATGAAATAAAAAATAATAACTTAATAACATATAGATGTTATGGTGAACAACAAGATTATAGATGTTCAATTGAGGAGTTTAAGAATATTTTATCTGATAGAATAAAATCAAAAAAATAAAGAAATGCTCTATTTTTAGAGCATTTCTGCATTCAAATGACAACTGCAACACTATATAATATAGTTGTGGTTGTAATTTAAATGTGAGAACAACTATAATTTAATTTATAGTTGTTTTTATTTCTAAATATTTTATTAATTTATTATAAAAATATATTTTAAATTTTATTATTTTATATATAATAAAAATGAAATGAAAAATTGAGGAACAATAGATACAAATTATTTATCTTTTAAATTAAACTCATATATATATATATATATTAATAAGCAAGTGATTGTATGATTAATTGCATATATAAATTTATTAATAAGCAGTTAGTGCTAAATAGTTTAATATTTAGTGTCTCAACCGCTTTTTTTTGACACTAAATCTAATAATCTATAAATTATATATAAATAAAAAAATAGCAACAAAAGTTGCTATTTCACATAAACTAACTAACAATATTATTATAACATAATTATTTTTTACTTGCAAAAAAAAATAAATATTGGTGTTAGTTAGTGAAAGAAAGGAGCTAAATGACCCAATATTTTTTATTTAAAAAAGTCAAAATTAAAAAAATTTATCATTATATGAACAACAAAACCAATTATATTAAATTAATTACAAATGATCCAAAACATAAAATATTGTTTATATTTGAAAATCATTTTAAAAAAATGAATGAATTAGATATAAAACAAAATGAGTTTTATGAAATTGCAGGTATTTATATTAATGGATCTAAATCTAAATATATGTCAGTGCATTCCATAAAACAAATAATTAATGTAAATTCAACAAATGAATTAATATTATGAGATGGATGATGAGAAGGAGAATGTAATGATGTTGTGTGAAAAGACATATAAATTATATTTAAGAATATTGAAAGAATTTCTTGAAAATAAAAGTCAAATATTAAATGATCATATTTTAATTAATAAATATTTTGATAATTTACCAGCAACAAGTCAAAGAACAGCAATTGCTGCACTTAAATATTTTAAAAATGATTTTAATTTAACTGAAGATGAAATTAATCAATTAAAGAAAAATTATAAAAAACATTTAAATAAAAAAGAATTCTATTATATGAATGCAGATCATATCAATAAATTAAAAATATATTTAGCTACAGTTGATCTAAAAAATAAATTGATTTTAAATATATTGTTTGATTTAGGAGTAAGAAAATTTGAAGTTGCAAAAGTAGTTGAACAATATTTAAAATCAAGAAATAATGAATTTAATATTATTGGTAAAAAAGGAACAATAAGAAAAATTTATTTAACTAAAAATATTGAATATTTATTTAAAAAAGCATTATTAGAATATGATGAAAAAATAATTTTAAAATGAACAAATCTTGATCAAGTTTATAGAATTACCAAAAAATGTTTTGAATATATTGGGTTTAATGGTGCCTGTCATGACTTTAGACGCCACTTTGCTCAAAATTTAGATGAAAAAGGCGAAAGATTAAGTGTTATTAAAACACTAATGGGACATAGCAATATTGCTACCACAAGTATTTATATTAAACAAAATGATAATGAATTAAGACAAGTAATAAATAATCAGCATAAACAAAAACCAGTGGTGGATGTTAAACATCATATTGAACTAACAAATAGATGTGAGGAATTATTAAATTCAATTAATAGTAAAGATGAAATGATCCAAAATTTATTAATTAAAATTGAATCTTTAGTTCAAGATAATCAAAGTTTAAAAAATGAATTGCAAGAATTAAATAATAAATTTAAGCGTTTAAAAAACTCTAATTCATATTCTAAAGAAATTAAAAGAATTGATAGCTTAATAAAAAGGAGAATAATTAATTATGAAAAAGAAAGAATTCAACAATGAGATAGTTCTACATTTACGGACAAATAAGCAATTAGTAAAGGATATAGATAAAATTGCAACTTCATTAACAAAAAGAAATAAAAGACAAGATAATCCATTTACTAGAAGTGATGTAATCAGAAATGCATTAAATCAATATATTAATAATTTCTTTTCAAAATAAAAATTAAAAATACTAATTATGAAAAATGATATTATTTGAAAAAAATATTATAAAGTTAAAATTTCATTATTTAATTCAAATGAACTAAAAAATGAAATTAATACTATTAAATCAATGCTGGAATTTACAAATAATCTTAAAAAATGGGAAATAAAAGATTGTATATACAAATTAAATTTATTAAATAAAGAAATTGATCAAAGAAAGAGGAACAACAAATATGAAAGAAGTACATTTGCTTAATTTGATAGAAGCAGGATTCAAGGGATATCATGAATATCACAAATCTATTGATAATTTCATTAATCAATTATATTTAGATGGTTCATTTGGGTTGGCCAAAAAAGTTAAAAAAATTCAAGATGAAAATTATAAAATCATCAAATGTTAGATGAAATATGAATAATAAAATAAAAAACGCATTAGATATGATCAAAATTGATGATCAAGGAAATTGATTTGTTCCTAATCGTAAAATGTTAAATATGAGTATATCTGAGTTTATTCAATTTGAAAGAAAAAGAATTGTTGAATTTAATGATGATAAAATCAAAAATACCAAATATAAATATCATTATTGTTCATTTAATGATTTAAAAAATAAATAATATGGTATTATATAGATGTAAGGTTTCTGCTTACATCTTAAAATCACTCTTGCAGGAGTGATTTTTGTTTTATATACATTAAAAAACCACTTCTTGCAGGAAGTGGTTTTTCGCTAATAAGATGTTAATTGCTATTTATGAATAATTATAATAATTATCAATAAAATTAATATTAAAATAATTTGATTCATAAAATTTCTGCTTACATCTTATTAGCCAGAGTTGAATATATTTCATATTCATTAACCTCCTATATATATAATACCACAAAATATTAAAAAATAAAAAATATTTATGTTTTTTTTATTATTTTTTTATGACTTTTGATAAAATTATATTTAGGAGGTAATAAAAATGATTGAACAAGATAAAATTGTAACTTTCAAAATTTCATGAAAAACTTTAAAAAAATTAAAAGAAATTTCTAAAAATTCTAAAATAAGTCTTTCAAAATTGATCAGAATTTTTATTGAAAATTATATAAAAGAATTAGAATCTAGAAAAACATTAGAATTAGTAGAAACTATTAAAATAGACATGAAAAAAGAAAAGTAATATAATTACATTACCAAAGTAAAAATATTAAAAATAGATATGTTTATGTAAGTTTTAGAGGTATTTAAAAATATGAGTATATTAAATACTTACCAAAAAACACCTAAAATTAATAAAAATGAACTAAAAAATATTATTTTATGTGATACGTATAAAATTGGGTCTTTTAGAGAAAAAAGAGCAATGAATTTTATTTCTAAAACATGAAAATGAAAATGTTATAAATCAAATTTAGAAATAGATAAATTTCATGATATTGATTTAATTGCTTATGATCTAAATAATCATTTAAATCTAATTCAAGTTAAAAGTTTAAAAATGATTAAATCTATTAGAATTAGTGAAAAAGCTATCAAATTTGCTAAAGAAAATAATGCAAATTTATATTACTTTTTTGTAGGAGGAGAAAATGAAAGAATTTGAATTAAAAGAATTGAATGAAAATAATTGAGAGGAATTAAAACTTGATTTGAATAAATTTATAAATCATTATTATCAAAACATAAAGCTAAATTTTGATAAACCCATAATGTTGATCAATCTATCAACTTTGTTAATTATGATTAAATGAAATGTAGATTTAGATCAATTTGAAAAACAATTAGAACAAGATGAAGAATTGAAAAAGATTATTTATAGATTTTTAAAAGACAATTTACTACATTACTCAGCAACTATCAAGTTTAAAGAACAGGTAGAAAATTATCAGAGATATTTAGATAAAGTTGATGGTGATGTTCAAGTTCAATTTATTAATGATTATGATCCATCAATTTATTTAAATCAAATTAATAATCACACAATTTCAGCAAATACTGGATTAAATTCAGATGTTGATCAGCAAACTCAAGATTTAATTTTCAAAGATGTAAAAGTATATTAGCTTAGATTAATTTCTAAGCTTTTTATTTTGCTAATTTTGTGATACATAATTTAGATATTTATACCCTTTTTTCTTTTTAGATTGAACAAATTATATACTATATAATTTGTGAAATCTTTTTCTTATATTTAGGTTTGAATTTATATTAAGTATTTAAGATTAAACTTTAGTTTAAGATTAAATACGGTTTATATTGAGTTTAAGATTGAACTTTAGTTCAAGATTAAACTTTATATTGGCATATTATGAATGTAATGAATAATATGCTTATATTGGTTTAGGATTGTACTTTAGTACAAGACTAAACTTATATTGGTGTATATGAACTTTAGTGAATATACACTTATATTTTTAAGAGTTAAAAGAATAATCAAATTAGAGATTATTTAAATTTACTTTATGTGCTCCAAAACAATGGTTAATGGGTATTCTTACTCATGAAACCAAGATATTTATATTTACATTATTCATTAATGAATAAATGATAAATATAAATACTCTCAATGTTCCATGGTAATACCCCACTAAATTATTATGGAGCACATAACTTTAATACTTTGTATTAATTATTGTGAATATATGCTTATTAATGTGTATTAACAAGCAAATTAATATGCAAACTTAAATATAGGGGGTTAAAAAAATAGGGGTATAAGAATTTAAGCAGGGTATCTAAAAATTTTTTTAATGATTTTTTAAAATTTGGTTTAAAATCAAAATTAGTGAAATATTAAAGTGTCAAAAAAAGCGGTTGAGACACATTTGTTTTAAAAAAATAGGAATTAACAAATGATAAGCACTTTAAATATTTCAGATTACATTACAAAAAATTATGATGAACTTTTTTTGTTCAAAGCATACTACTACATTTATGAAACTGCTAAGAATGCAAAAAAGAGTTCAGTTTTTGCATGCAAAATTATAATTCGACTATTAACAGACACAAGAAGTTGTGTTTTAGTTTTAAGAAAATATGCCAAGGACCACAAAGATACAACTCTTAAATCATTAATCAATGCTTTTGATGATCTAGAAGCTAGAACTGGTTATGATTGAAAAAAATACTGAAATATATCAGCAGGTAAAGATATTTATTTTTGAAATACTCAGACAAAACAAAGAATTTATTTTGGATCATTTGACCGTTATGACTCAATTGCAGGACTTGAACCTGAAGGTTTAAAAAACTATTTTAGCATCATTTGATTAGAAGAACCAATTCAACAAACTAAAAAAGAGGGAGATAATTTAACAGATGACGAACTATTAATTCGTTTTGAATCTATTAAAAACACTTGTTTTAGAGGGTTATTGCCTGAAGGTGGTATTCGTGAAATTCTAATCAGCTACAATGACTGAGACCCATTTAACAAATTTAAAGAACAATACATTACTCCATATTTTCAAAAAGATGAAAATAGATTACTAAAATATGAGAAACAATTTTTATACAACCCAAATGCATTTAATGGTTTGGGCCTTTTGTATGTTTGTTCAGGTGCTGGAGTGAATGAATTTACATCAGCTGAGACTGAAATTGAATATTTAAATTTAAAACAAATTGATTTCAATAAATTTAAATGTATTGTTGGTGGTTGTGGAATGAGTTATGACGAATCAGCTTATGGTGAAAATTTAAAATTAGTGAGTGTTATTAATGAAAATAATTTTAGTAAAGGATATTTAGTTTTTGGTATTGATTATTCGTCCAAACGTGACAAAACAGTTATCAAAGCTGTAATTTTATCTGAGGACTTTTTCAAAATCCAAATTATTGATCAATGAGAATATGAAGATAAAAAAGTTGAGCAAAACCAAAAATTAACTGACCCACAACAAGTTAGTATGATGTGAAAGTTTATTGAAAACACAATTATTAAAAACAAAGCAAATATGGTTCCATCACAAGTCAAAATATGAATTGATTCAAAAGATACAGTTGTAAGAGGTTATTTAACTGAATGTTGGAAAAAATCAATTTTTAAAAATATGATCACTCAACCTCTACCAGCTTCTAAATTTGGAATTGCAGGAAATAAAATCCGTGTAGCTGCAGTGCGTGCATTAATGGGAATGGGACGAATATTTGTCTCTCCGCATATTTTTAAAAAATGTTTAGCTGAATGAAATTCAAGAGTGATTTTAAAAAATGGAAATTTAAAAGATGGTAATGATGATGGTTCTCAAGCATTTGAATATTCAATAAGCAGTTTATTTAACAAAATTTTTACCAAAACTCAACAACAACATTTATTACAAATGAAAAATCAAATTTTTAATTCAATTGGAGAAAATTATGACTAAAGAAAAATTATTAAATGAAATCAAATCATTAAATGTTGTTGAACAAATTGATATTTCAATTCAAATTTTAATTAATACACTTAAAAATTCAAATCTGAATGAAACATTGCTAATTAATGAATTAGAACAAATTAAAAAAATAATTTATTCACCTAGTGAATTCAAAATTGGAGAAAAAGATGATCAATAGTGAAATTGAAATTATTAATTCAGATGATTACTCAACAAATAATCAAAATGCAACTAATACTACTAATTCAGTTAGTAGTCAATTTTACTCTGATGGAACTCCATTTAATTTAAATAGAAATGAATTTGATAAATCAATTTATGATTATCTTTCCAACATTGCTGCAGTTGATTTAATTTCCACAAAAAATATTGATGCATTGGTTTGTGAAAATTAAAAATTTTCAAAAGATAAAACTAAAGAATTTAATGCATATTTAAAAGATCAATTTTTGGAAAAGAAAATTTATCATCTTGCAAAATATGTAGCAATTAATGGTTATTCAATTTTATTTTTTCACCCTACTTTTAATTTAAGCAAATATAAATTCGCAATTAATCATCATTGTTCAATAATTAAGCTTGAAAAAATCAATAATGAAATTAAAAGCGCACAGTTGTTGGTTAAATTTATTGATGGAATTTCAATATCACCAATATATGCATTAGTAGATGTAGATGATAAATGTTATAAAACTCAATTTTATGATCAAGCAAATATAATTTTTGATAAAAACCAAAAACCAACAATTGCACCAAATGCAAAAGAAATTAGAAAGGAGGAATTACAAATAAAAGTACTAAACAATGAATTAGTGGATGTAATTTTTGATTCATTAAATTCAGAGCATAATTTAGGGTTTGTTCCAATCTTTTTATTTTGCTTAAATGATGACATGAATCCATTAATTCGAAATATTGATAATGATCTTAATGAATTATTTTCAATTGCTCAAAAGACATATGATGAAGCTCATTTCATGGGAACGAAAGTTAAAACTGTTAATTCATCACTAAGTGATTATGAAGTTCAAAACAAAGAGGCAACAGATGCTCAGAGAATGATGGCATCTTCTTCAGTGTTGTATGGAAATAATTTATTTGACGAAAATGGCACACCACAAATTGATGTAGTTACTAAAACTCCAATTTGACAAATGCTGAATGATGCATTCAAACAAAAGATTAATTTTATTTTAAAAAAAATTGGAATTAGCAGTGATACTGACTCAAAAGGAACAGTACAGCAAAGTATATCTGAAGTTATTCGACAAAATGAATATTCATATAACAATCAAAATTATCGTAATTTAATTCTTCAAAATTTTCTCCAAGATACATTAACAAAAATTTATCAAGCTAATTTTAATGATCAAGATGAAATTAAGGTAATCAGTTCTCAAAGTCTTGGAATGAGTGAATTTGAAAAATTAAATTATGTAATTGCTGCAAAACAAAATAATTTAATGGATGATGCACATGCTTATTCAATTATTTCAGGAAAAAATTATATTGAAAGTTTAGAATTAATCGAATTGTTTAATTTAAATACTGATAATCAATTTTTGAAAAATAAGAAATTGACAAATTTGTATTCATTAACATTTAGTAATTTTTATCCAATCAAGTATCAAATTCCTAATATTAATATTTTTGCTCTTGTATTAGATATAT
>CALUPI010000024.1 GCA_944322645.1 uncultured Ureaplasma sp. | reverse complement strand
GTCCTGTAAATCCTGATAATATACCAAGTGATATACCTCAAAAAGCACCTGAAACTGAAGAAGAAAAAAAATGAGGTAATGTTTTATTGCCTAAAATTGATGATAGTCAAATAACAATGGATCATTTAGTAAAAATGTTAGATGATCACATGGGAAATACTAATTATGTTAAAATTACTTTTGGTCAAAGAAAAATTAGTTCTAAATTAATGGCTGATGCTTTTGCTAAATGAATAACAACCAGATGAAAATATTTTCCTTATTTTGCTTTTGCTAATCCAGTTTTTAAAATAAATATTAAAGATGAAAATGGTAATAAAATTACATGAAGATTAATTAAAGATTTTAATAAGCCTGAATACATTGAAAAAACATATTATGTTGATTACTTGTCAACCTACAAAGATGAGATATTTGATTACTATGCTGAAAAATGGTTAATACCTGGTTTTTGCAAAAACACATTTATAGAATTTATTAATGATTTTTTAAATTTAATAAGTTATGATATGGATGATATTGATAAGGTTATGACTGCATATTTTTATGTGGCTAATTCTTTAAAATATTTAGATTCGCAATCAATAGAAGCAACAATCATAAACCATAATGGTGTGTGTGCTGACTATTCAAGTTTAATGGCATTATTATGTAATATTGTTGGTGTGCCTGCATTACCAATGGTTACTTCTCATCATAGAATTCAATATACTTCATTGCACCAGATTGTTTGAGTATATATAAATGATTTATATGATGGTTCTACTAAAAAGTGATATGCATTAGATCCTACATTTGCGTATAATAAAGGCGGTAGCTATGGTAAACCAATATCATTTTGACCAACAAATTTAAACATCGAAAATGTAATATTTAATTTTAAAAGTGATCCATATACTATTTATCCATCAGATCCGCATTATAATTCTGATTTATTTTTTAATGCACCTTGACTAACATTATATGAAAATAATACATTGGAAACTCGTCCTATTCCAGATAACCTTGTTAGCCCAAAATATCTAAATAAAAGTAATCCAGTATATTATAATGGTTATTGATATTATTATTGTTATGATGCTAAATCTTCAATACAAGGTAAAAATAACAATAAATTAGTAAGATCAAAATTCATAACAGCAAATACTTATGAGGTAGTTATTGATTTTAGTAACCCTCAAAATCCAGATCCAAATAATTTAGGATTTAATGTTAGTGAAGATATTTGTAATTTATTTAAATATTTTAGTACTTCCTCTTTTAGATATCATGCTTTTGGTTATAATGAAAAAATTGTATTATGTACTAATGTTAAACCTGATGATTTTAATAATTCAGTGAAATTTTTAATTATTGATTTAAATACTAAGCAATGTAAATTAATAAATCAGACTGTTGATATTAGATCTGCATCATTAAAAGACTTTAACTTTTATATAAAAGATGGAGAGATATACTATACAAACAATCCTTATGGTGCAGGACAAAATTCATGATACAATAAAACATATGCTAAACTTACATTAACTAATGATGAATATAACTTTTTAAATTCATCAAGTGATAGTCATTCCAAATTGTTTAGAAAATTAGTATCATATAGAACTATTGCTGGTACATACTTAATTGGTAATGATCCTGTTAATGATGTTTCAGAGGAATCAAAACGTAATTTTATGCAATACCTATATGATTTAGAACAACGATTAAATCAAAATCAAATTAATGATTTTGATGCAAAGATTAAAGAATTAGATTCAAAATTCAATGCTTTTATACCACCAATTACAAGCCAAGGTATTATAAAAACAAATGAGTTATGTGACGTATATCAATATGAAAAATCATATGTAGATTTAATTGATTCATTACCAATGAATAAATTAATTTTGATGGATAACCTTTCAGACTTTAATTCTAATGATAATAATATTGAATTTGATATTTATTATTCAAAAACCAAAAATGGAACATATAGAAAAGTTAGAAATGAACTTTCTTTAGAAAGCACTGGAATTAATGTTAGCTTATCTGATATTGGTCAAAGTAGTTATGATGGATATTATTATTTTGAGTATTATCCATATGGATTATATAGTCAAAGACAAAAATCAAAAATATTTGAAATCCAAATTGTTGAGAAAAAAACATTACCAGATTATGAAGGATTGTATTCACAATCATTTAGAAACACTAATTATTATGTCAATAGTCCAAATTGATATAACAATAGGATTGCATTAAGTTTTAAATTAAATAATATGTTAAATATTCAAAATCCAATCGATTTAAAATTAAAATATATCAATTTTGATAGTAAAGAAATATCTACATTATATACAAAAACATTAAATATAGGCACATCATCTACTGTTGAAGAAAAGTGAGCTATTGATATGCCATCACAAAAAAACCATGGTATTTATTGAGTTGAATACACAACTAGTACTAATAATAATTCATATAAATTCTTTTCAAACTTCTATTTTCATTTTACAAAGAATGATGTTGACAATTTTGATATTAGTAAATGATCTAGTTTATCTAATTTAATAAATTAGTCTAAGGTAATTTGATAATTTTTAATATAGTTTAATAAGTTTTTAATTTATATATTTTATTCGGCACATAATTTCTTTTAATCTATTATTATAAGTTATAAAAGTCTTAATTTTTATCGTTACAATAACGCATTTAATATATTAATATATGAAAGGAAATAAATATATGAAGAGAAATAAAAAAATATTGATCGGCAGCATTGCATCCATTGCAAGTATAGTTTTATTATGTTCAATAACAATTCCACTTGCTACTAAAAATAATCAGAAAAAACATTCACAAAATAATTCTCCATCAGAACCTGATCCTATTTTAAAAGAATCTGAATTGCCAACATTACAAAAATCACAATTTTCAACTAATGAATTAGGTTGTCAAAACTTATCAATTGATCAAATTCAAAAGAAAATTGACAAAAATTTTTTTTATGAAAATAGAGCAACTCTATTTGACAATTCAAATAATATAAATTGCAATAGTGTTTCAAATATAAATGTTAGTAAAACAACGCCTTATGAATTAACTGTTAAATTTGTATTAAATAATAGAGAACAAGAAATTAAAATTATTAAAACTATTCAAGAAGAATATGGTGAAATTAAACCAGAATTTAAACAACAACAAACTCCTCAAATTGAAACCTTTAACAATTCAAGCATTACAGTCACTAATAATAATGTTCCTAGAACAATTAATAATTCATATTATGATACTGATTTATTGACAAAATATAAAACTTTAGGATTTAAATATCCTTCATATGATTATAATTATGAAACAGGAGAAAATTCTATTTTAACACTTTCAGATGGCACAAAATTAGATATGTCTAATGCTGTTATGGATGAAAGAGTTACTTTAGATGGAAAACAATATAAATATTCTGATCCTGAATTTATTCGTAAAGAAATTGAAAAAAATGAATTAAAAAAACATCCTGCTGCAGATGGAATTCATCAACAAAAATTAAGCGATAGTCAAAATGCTGTTGAAAAATCTTTTAGCTTACAATCATCTGTAAAAGGTATGACTTCATTAGGTTTATATGCGCCTGCTGGTGAAGTATGTGAATTAACTTTTAGTGAAGAAACATATCAACAAATGTCAAAACAAAATATTAACAATTTTAAAATTGTTATTAATCAAAGTTATTGAGATAATTATAGAAAACCAGATCCAGGAAGGATTTCCACTAGATACCCATATGTTTATACAGAATTTACTGTTAGTTTGTATGATTTAACTTATGATCATAAATATCAATTTGCTACACCATTTGGTGGTACAATTTCTATCGAAATAAATACTCTACTTCAATCACCTTCATATAGTAATATATATAAATCATATACAAACTATGACTTTACTGTTTCTGGTGCAGTTGAAATGTTATCTTATTTTCATGGTTTAACTACTGAAAGTGATTGAAATGATCAAATTGCTAAAGTAAAAAATGGCACATTAAGTGCCCCTGAAATGTCAATAGATTTCCCATTTGGATCAACAAATCTTGCATATACAGGTATTAAACAAATTGCTTATACAAATATTGCTGATATTGTTTATCCAAAAACACAAGTATCAAAATGAAATGATTTTTTAATATTAAGTGAATATTTTGCTTCTAGAGATATAAATAATAATATTCATAAACTAAACTTCCGTTTTAACGACGATATTTGAGGTGGTGGAGCAGCTTGAGGTGGTGGTGATAGACTATCTTGTCCATTGTCATGAGCAAAAAGTTCATTTTTAACAGAATCTGAATGATCACTTTCTAATTGAGGGATGTTACATGAAATAAATCATAATTTCCAACAAAATGATGCATTCTTTATTGGTGATTCTCATGGTGAAACCAACCAATTAACAATGGATAGTTTTTCTATTATTTCTGATACTGGAAGATGAAGAAATATAGCTAATCCAACTGGTGAATATAATTTAAATGGTTGACAAAGAATGAGTAACCTTTATAGTCTTATCCAGTGAATTAAAAATGGTAATTACAATGCAAATGGAAACAAAACTGCAGGTAATGGTAAACCAGCACAAAGTGCAGGAGAATATGAATATCAAATCTATGGCTTAATTTTATTTATGATTGGTTCATATAATTATGCTAATTATGCAAAACATGATATAGCAACTGACAACGGAAAGGATTCTAATGGATATCCTGCTGAAGGTGGTTTTTATGAAATTTTAGAACTTTCTGATTACTTTAAATTAGATTTCTGACCAGCATTACAAAAATATTATCCAATTTGATATGATGATGGACAAAGAACAGAAGCAAATAGTTATCCTAATTGAGATGAAAATCACAAATGACCAAAAGATTACAATTCAGCTACTCCGGCTCAAAAGGCTCAAATTGATCGTTTAAGAACATCATATAAATCTTTTGATTTTATTGGAAATATATATGCTGCTGGAATTTATATGTATGATAATGACACTGGTAACTATGTTTATACAAATGATTCATCTGCAGAATACTCAATCCCTGCCGGGAAACCTTATACATTTGATTTTGAAAAAGGTATTAATTGATTAGAAAATGATCCAAATTATAAATTTTCATGATCAGAAATTAAATTTGAGTCTAAAACAAAATTAGGTGGTACATTAGAATTAGATCCAACAAATAATAAAAAATTAATTTACACTCCACCAGCTAATTCAATAGGTGAAATTGATGAATTTGATATGGCAATTGTACCTGAAAATTTCTTAGGTAGACCATCAAACTATGTGCCATTATACAAATGAAAAATTAAAGTTAGACAAGTGCCAAATGCCGCTGTTGCTTCAACATATATTTTTCCTAATGATAGTTATTTAGATTATTATAATTTAGATAAAAGAATTAATTATATGCGTGATGATGCTAATATCATTAACAATGATATTACTGACTTATCACAAGGCGGAATTAACTTTGAAAATAATGTTGATAAAGATGTACCTGGAGGTACAAGAGTAAAATTAAATTTTATTGCTCCTGAAACCGGAACTTATAGATTTAAAGTAAAATATAGTTTTCAAATAAAAATGTATAAAGGTTTTGATAAAAACGCTGAAGAAATTTATTCAAACTGTTGATATTCACCAGGTAGTTATCAAGATATTAATAAGGAATTCCGATTAACAAAAGGTGAAGTTTTACCACTCGATATTTTTATTTTAAGTGGTTCATCAACTAAGAGTGGAAATTATATTTATAAAGAACAAAAACCATGCCTAGACATCCAAGCAACATTAAATGGTAATGATATAATTGATTTTGCATCTAATATTATCAATCCTGATGCTGTTAATTTAATTGATGATCCAAGTAAATTTATTACTGATAAAAAATATCATTATTCTTCACATAGAAACATAGATTTAAATAAATTGCAAACATCATTGTTTGGTCTTAATGTATCAAGAGACGTTAATACAATTGATACATCTAAATATACTTTCCAAGCTGTTGCTGCACATTGTGAATCAGGACCAATAACATTTAATAATATTGATTCACCTTTAAAAAAGGTAGATCATAATTATGTTGAAATTTGGGCACCAAAAAATAGTAATCATCCTGATACAGACTTAGTATTAGAATTTAATGCTAATTTCAATACACCAACTAATATTGGTAGTGTAAATTTTTATAATAGAACTGATAATTGAACTCAAGCTCGCCCTACAAATATAACTATTAAAGACCAAGATGATAATGTTTTATATGATGGAAAATTTGGAGAACAATTTGCAGATCGTTCAAGTGCTTCAACTATTATTAATTTTGATAAAGTTCATCAAGTAACTCAATTAAAGTTCACTGTTTCTAATGACACAGTTATTAATAATGGTGGAAATAGAACTGCGCTTATTATTGATGCAATTACTTTTACAGATCAAGTAGCTTTACCTGTAAATAAAGTAATTTCAATTCAAAATCCAGAAATTATGCCATATGGTGATTGAATTTTTATTAACAATGATTCAAAAGTAAACATTTCAAATGTTAATGGTAAAAGTATAAAATCATCTAAAAATGGTGATTTCATCGTATTTGATATTTTTGCTGAAGCATTTGATATTGTTGGCCAAAAAGCATTAAATAATTCAAATTTTGATATATATATTAATGATGAATTTGTTGCTAATGTTGATACAAATAAAACTAGCATAATTGAAAACACAATTTTATATAGCTATACATCAAAAATTAAGGGTGGCGAACAAATGAGAGTTAAAATTGTTAATAAGTCAGACAAGCCGCTATATTTAGATTACATACAAACTTATGGTAAAGAAGTTTATTTATCAAAAAAATAACTACATATATTAATGATTGCTTTGTAATCATTTTTATTTTCTATATTCTATAAATAACAATTTTTATTTATTGATAATTAAAAAACCCATTCAAATGGTTTCCCACATTCAAATGACAACTGCAACACTATATAATAGTTGTGGTTGTTTTTTTGAATGTATAGAGAGTTTGAGATAAATTGCCCAGAAAAGAGGCAAAAATGGGAAATTGACATAGACCATATCAAACAGCAATTATTATTAAAAAAATTCAGCATGATGTAAATCCAATAGAGTTATATGAGCA
>CALUPI010000023.1 GCA_944322645.1 uncultured Ureaplasma sp. | reverse complement strand
TTACATTCATTAGTTTTATAAAAACTTAGTTGATAATCAACACCATAGACATAATCTTTTTTAAATTGATTATCAATTTCATAGTCAATGGAATTTAATATTAAATTTTTAATTTTTTCTTGTTTACAATTTCCTGAATAAGAATCATCAAAACTAGGTTTATAATTTTCTTTATCCCCAGCAAAATTTGAATTAAATCTTACAGTTTTAAATCTTAAATTATCCAATGTATCAAATTTAGAATATGCTAATCTATATTTTTTGTCATCATTATTATTGTGATCTTTTAAATCACAAGGACTTAAATATTTTTCAACAATCCTTTTAATTATTTATTTAAATTAGGATAATAAATACATGATGAAATATGTTGGTATTTTTATAATAATTATTTAAACAACCAATAATTTCTACATTTTATATTTGAAATAAAAATAATAAATTTAATTTAAAATACATAATTTAATTAATATTTCATCCATGTTTAATAGCTTCAGATTTAAGTGAATTCACATCATTTTTTAATACATTAACATCATCTTTTAAAATATTTACATCATTCTTTAAAATGTTAACATCATCTTCAAGTTTATCAAGACGAGAATTAACTTTACTAAATTCTTCTCTTACTTCAATTTTAAAATTATATAAATCATTTTTAACTTCTGTTTTAAATTCATTAAAATTATTTTCTAAATTTCCTACTCTAGTTTTTAATTCATTAAATTCAATCTTAAATCCATTAAACTCAGTTTTAAATCCGTTAAACTCTTCTTTTAAATTTAGAACAACTTCAAGAATTGTATCAGTTTTACTTTTTTTGGCCATTTTAGATTCCTTGTCTTTTGCAATATTATTTGATTTTTCTTTCTTTATTTTATCTTTTAATTTAGCAGATAAATAATAATTGTGAATTTCAACTGACTCGACATCATAATCACTTAAAACTTGTTTCAACTTAGAATTTTGGTTTTTCATTCTTTTTCACCTCATTAATAAATATGGGAAAAATATGAAAATTACTAAATAAAAAACATTAAAATGGAATTTCCAAATTAATGTTTTAATTTATTTTTAAGTTTTTTTACGCTTATGTCTTAATACAAATGCAGTTATGATTACTGTCAATATAATTGCCACTGCAATTGAAACTGACATTATTCAAATCCAATCTTGAGAAGAGCTTGAAGAAGGAGTTTCCTTAATTGTATTTTCATCATCACTAGCCGAATTTAAATCTGAATCATTAATAAATGTCTTTAAATTACTACCTGTTAATATTTTATTAGGATCACTTCCTTGACTAATTCCTTCTATTTTAACAAATAATGAATTTTTAAAGTTACCGGTTAGACTATTAGCTAATAAACCGTTATTAATAGCATCATTAATATCGATATATTTATGAGCATCATCTAAATCATTATTAGAATAAAAACTTAAACGATAATCATTATTTAAGACATAATCCTTGCCAAATTTAGCATCAATTTCTTTATCAATTGACTCTAAAATCATATTTTTAATTTTTTCTTGTTTACTGCTACCGGCATAACTATCATCAAAACTAGGTTTATTATTTTCCTTATCACCTGCAAAATTAGAATTAAATCTAACTGTCTTTGGATATAGATTATCTAAAGAATCAAAACTAGCATAATTGCTAATTTTAAAAGTAGTTGAATCACTTAATTTTGAGTTATTAATTCCATAAACACTAAATGTAATATATTTAAAGTTATTATTGTTGTAATTTTGAATTAATTCATCAATTTTAGCATCAAATTTAGGGGAAGAATTCGCTAAATTACCATCGAAATCTTCAATTTTATAATCTTTTCCTAAGAATATTAATTCCTTCTTAACATTATTTTGGTATCATTCTTGCAATTTTGCTTGGATATCATCAATGATTAATTGTCTTAATTTATATTTATCTTCACAAATATAATTTAAGGTATTGATACCATTATAATTGTTTAATGAATTAGAATTATATGAACTAGTTTTAGCAAAAATATATGAGTCTCAATAACTTAGAGTTTCAAGATAACTTAATTCATAAGCAGATTCAAGACTAAAATCAGGTTGGGAAGTTTGAATAAAATTAATTAAATTCTTACCATGATAAGTGGTTCAGAAATCCACAAATAATGGTTCATTATTCATATTCACATAAGAAGAATATAATTGGAATAAATCATATTGCTCTTTTGTAGTTGGATCAATTATATTTTTATTAAATAAGCTAAATTGATATGTATAATCGTCACTATTACTCTCTTAAGTACAGTTTGAGTTAAATTATTACTATTAATTTCCATGCTATTATCTTGGAATAATAAGGTTTTGTTAGTGCTAGGAGTAGAATTAAAATTATCATTAGCAAAACTGTATTCATACACTACTGGAATATTAGAATTAAAATCAAAGTCATTATTTTTATAACTAATATCATATGCTCCAGTTAAACTACTAGCACTAAAGTCGCCGGATTTAAAACTTGAAGCATTGATTTCAGCTAAAAATCCAGTCTTATAATCCACATCATAATTAATTGTTGAGTCTGATGAATTTAGTCCTTCTAATAAATTTCCTTCTTCATCAATTGGATCATATTTAAATGAATTGTTAGCCGGTGCATTCACTCATGCTACTTTTGGAAAATACATTCCTGTTTCCTCATTAGCATATGGACGATAATATTCACTTTCGTCATCAAAGTATTTTTCCTTCTCAGCTTCAATATTTGGATCATTTCAACCTTTTAGATCAAAATTACTCACATCCTTTAATACATTCATATCCACATCTAAGCCAAAACTAATTTTAGTGTATTTATTTGTCTCGCTACTACTTGGATCATATTCATAAATCCGAATTTTAATTTCTCCATTAATTTCAGAAGAGTTAGAATTCATAATTTCCCGATATAAATTACCAGTATCAAATTCAAAACCTTTGTTAGGTTCACTACTAATTGGTTCATCATTAATGAATAATTTATATTTGGAAATTAAAGTGTTGGAATTATCCACAGATTGAACTAAAACTTCAGGCAAAACAATCTTGAATGGAGAATTGGTAGAATAATGACCATAAAATTTATTTAAATTAGTATTATCTTTAAAATCCTTATCATTTGGATCAATTGGAGTTTCCGATAATTTTATTCATTGAGCCTGACCAAAATTTTGGTCATTAGCGACCTGAATATTAATATTAGTTAAATACAAATTAACACTTAAAGATGAATCAATCAGATTGTTAATATAATTACTTACAATATTGATGCTATCTCTATTGTATACAAATGATAAACTAAGATTATTGTTAACTACAATATTATTAGCAATATTACTAATATCTAAATTAAAATCATATTTACCATATTGGTAGATTTTATTAATTTCAATTGGATTTAAATTATAAACTTCACCATTCACTTCTAAAGCAAATGTTAAACTAACATCAGCTCCATATTTATTGATAAAACCAATTTTGTTTTCTGTAATTAAGTTATGAGAAGTATTAAAATTAATTATTGCTGAATTATTTAAAGTATTTGGTGTGGTTCTATTGGTTAATATTAATGCTTCTCCAATTGAGAATTGTTTAGTTTTGTCAAAATACATTAAAGTATTATTTAATGAGTTGTAAGGCAAAATTTTAATTAATTGCTCAAATTTACCATTAAAATTATCGCCTGGCAAAATTTTAACATTAACCTTTACTTTTATTGTATTTCCTTTTATTTGTACAAAATTATTGTTTCCATATTTATCTTGATTTAAAATGTCTTCCTTAATTGGAATTAATTCTGCTAAAGATTTGTTTAAATCAATATTAATGTAGAAATAACCATTTTCATTTAAACCACTATAATCATAGGATGTAGAGAACATTGAGGAATTTGCCCCCATTTTAGTCAAATTTTGACTAGATTGTAAATATTGATAAAACTTATTATATATATCATTTGCATATTGTTGAATATAGTTAAAATTATCAATATCATCCACAGGTTCTAATGAATCATTTGAATAAAAAGTTAATGTGTCTTCAAAAATCCGATTTGGACTTTCAAATAAATCATATCTAATTTGTTGAGTGGAGTATGGAAGGGTGATATCAAAATTTGTATTTTTATAAAAAAATACATATTCAGCAAAAGCCTCACCTCAGTCTGATCCCTTTTTATCATATTCTCTTATCATGCCATTAAAACTATAATTTATATAAAAATTAGCATTCTCAATATATGTATATATTGGTGCTTTAAAATACATTAAACCATAATCTTCGCCTTTATATAAATCATATGCATAAAATAAATTTTCAGAAAATTCACTATTAAAAATATATATATATGGTTTAATCTAGAAGATAAATAATTTGTATTTATTGTTTCTCAATTTTTCATTTCATTTTTATTATATATAAAATAATAAAATTTAAAATATATTTTTATAATAAATTAATAAAATATTTAGAAATAAAAAATAACTATAAATTGAATGTAAAAACTACCAAATTCTAAAAATGATATTTTATAATTGTTATACTAATAAATACAAAAAAATCAAAAAATTATTTCATATTTTTTTGTTTAATATATCCTAATAATGTTGCACTAAACATTAATATTGATACAACCATTAATGAAAAACTAAATGCATCAATTCCACCAAAAGTCTTATTAAATGAATATGTGTCAGGCACCACAGAAAACACAACTATAAAAATCATAATTAAAGCAATTGTAATAAAGTTTATAATTGTAGATTTTAAATCAAACTTTTGAGGGATATTTAATTTTTTAATTGACATAATCTTTGTTGAGTTAATTAAAACATGAAAAATAGTTGTGTACATTATTGCAAAATGAGATGATTGAGCATATACAACTTGGTTATTTACTATTGAAACCAACTTAAAATTGTAAGAGCCATTTGGTGATCATAAATAATTATTAATAGCTTCTCCATCTAATTGATATGGTCAATTAGGTAAAGGATTGACAATTACAGGCGTTTGATGAGAAGTATATAAAGTAGTAATTTTGCCAATTACCACAAAATTAAAAACTATACATATCAATAGTGTAATAATAGCACTTAATACAACTAAGAAATTTCAAATTTCTTTATTATTAGAATATGTTTTATTATTTTTATAATTAATTAATCTGGTATATTCTATGGAATATAATAAACCATCTGCAAATCAACCACAAAAGAATAATGAATTATACCAAACAATCTTTGCAATCATCAATTCTGGTGGAGTATCTTTTTGAGATAATCCCAAAGCAAGTGAAATGGCCATAATTAAAAATATTTTCATAAAAGTCGATAATAAAAAGTTAACTGAAAAATGAATTATTTTTTTGTTAAATTTAAAAAATTCTAATCAAGAAAAACTAATTACTAAATAAAAATGATCAAATATAAATCTATATACTAAAATAAATAGAAAAATTAATAATGAACTAAATGTAAATCCAATTCCAATTCCTATAATATAATTTTGTGAATTCAATGGCAGATAATAATAAAATATAGGAATAAATATTATATTTAAGACAAAAAACAACAATAAAGTAATAACACTTGTTTTTCTGTTTTTATCATAATATTTACTAATAATAAAATAGTATATAAATGCATTAAATAATATAGTTGGACATAAACTTAAAATAAACTTTAATTCATAAATGGATGATATCTCAAAATTTTGATAACTAGTTGAGAATTTTGTATATATAAAAGATGTTAATAAAAATAAACCTATGCATATTATTGAAATGATTAATAAAAATAAGTACGCATAATTAACATTATAACTATTGCTAAATTTAAAATTTTGTTTTTTGTAAACAAAAATTATACTTATAGCTATTAAAAATAAAAATTGATTAAAAATTGTAATAAAACTTGTTGTTAAACCAACACTTACTAAATTATAAATACCATTATTGCCAAATGACGCTGCTATTATAGTTGCATAAAATGGTAAAAATAAATTAATAAATGAAAATAATATAAAAATATAATTTGAAAATATTTCTTTAATTCCTAATTTAAAATTAAAACTCTCCAGTCTGTTTAATTTTTTATGATAATTAACATTTATAGAATTCATAACTATGATTTGATTTTCTCCTTAATGATATTTTCTTCATCTAATATTTTAGAACTTGAAACCATTAAATTTTCAGTATTAGAATTAGTTGATAATTTATTAATTTTTTTAATCACCTTATTATCAATTTTAAAATCATTGATTTTTTTAATAATTCTTTCTACATAGTTACCAAGAGCTAAATTAGCTGCTTCTAAAATACTTTCAGCTTGAGATATTATAGAATTTGCACTTTTAATAATTGACGATAACTTATTTTTTATATGCTCAACTGCATTATCAATTATTGATTGTTTAAAATTATGAAAACCATCCAAAATTTCTTTTGAGGATTTGAAATTTATTTGTTCCACAACAATGTCATTTTGTTTTAAATATAAATTTCTCAAAATATTTAAAAGTGGAGGTAAAACTTGTGGTCGAATAATAATAATATTTGGATAATTAATAGGTTTTTGAATGATAAAATCATTATCAGATTCTAGTTCAGTTACAAGTATTGCAATATCGGCACCGAAATTTTCCCGATCTTTTTCTAATTTTGGTAAATGACTTAAATTCGTTTTTTTATTCTTTTCATCACTAGACAAAGATTCAGATTTCATTTCTAAAACTACTTTTCCTAATAAATAATCTTTATTTTCTAATTGAATATTTTTGTCCTTATCTTTTCCATAAACTTCAAAAATAAAATCAGGCATACTTCCAGATATTGGATTTGTAGTTTTTTTAAACACACAATCATCGACATATTGTCCCATACTACTGTTATATTCATTAAAACAAAAGGTTTCTAAACTTTCTCCGATTTTTTTAATATTCAAACTGTTCCGTATATCGACTTTTTTCTTATAGTCTTCCAATTCATTTTCAAGTTTTTTATATTCTAAAGAATCTTTATACTCTTTAATAGCATCATTTTTAATATTTGGAATATTTTTTTGCATATTATTTAATTCATTTTTAACTTGGGCAAGCTCAGTTATCAATTTTTGGTGCTCAGAACTAGAAATATATTTATTGACTGCATTTTGTACATCTAAATTATATTTTTGTTCCAACAATTGATAATTAGTTAATAATTTATTATTTTTATTTATTAATTCTTGGTATTCGTCACTATTTTTAAATTGGTTAATAATATTTTCTTGATTAGAAGTAATTTGTTCTTTTAATTTGTTAATTTCAAATTTAGCTTCCTTTAATAATTCTGAATCTTTTTTTAATAATTGATATTCACTATTTAATTTAAACTCATTAAAAAGTTTTTCTTTTAAAGTATGATTCTTATTAATAGAATTTTCTATATATTCTTGAATGGATGATAAACTATTTAAATCTATGTAATCTCCATTATGAACATCATCAGATATAATCACAATTCTATTAGTGTTTGAATCTACATAAGCATTAATCTTTTTTGCCATAATTATTTTCCTTTAATATAGTTAAAATATTTTCTATATCCATTTTATTTAAAATATCTAAATCTAAATTAACACCATTACCAACAAAATCATTAAATGACATTAATTCAATTTTATTACTTAAATTACGCCTATTTTTAAAATGTAAGAAATCATGAAATAATCCAAAAGAACCAAAAATTCTCTCATAAATTAAAATATATGAATACTTATTAAATATTTTCTCTAATTCTTCTTGATTATAATAAGTTAGTCAAACGGCATTTATAAGATCAATTTCTAAGTTATTATCAATAATAGAATTATATATTTTATCAATATATGGTCCATATGAAATAATTACACATTTATTATTGGGTTTATCTATTAAATGTTCAAATTCATAAAAATTTTTTAATTGTGAAGGTATAGAATTTTCAACATAGACGGACTTTGGATATCTAATAACTTGGATTTTGTTTGATTTATTATAATATGTATAATCAATTAAATAGTTTAATTGTTCATAATTTCGTGGACACATAATTTCAACGTTTGGAATTGATTTTAAATATCCAACATCAAAAATTCCATGATGACTAGGACCATCTCCGCCACTAATATCAGAACGATCTAATAAAATTTTTATATTTAAATTTAAACGACTACAATCATGTAATAATTGATCATAACTACGTTGTAAAAATGTAGAATAAAATAAGCAATATACATTTAATCCAACTAATGCCATCCCTGAAGCTTTAGATATTGTGTGTTCTTCACTAATACCAGTATCTTCATACTCAGGAATTTTATCAATAAGCATTTGATTGAATCCGCTACCAATATTCATAGCAGGATTTAAGATTCTTATAGATTTATCATTTTTTAATTTTTGACTTAAATTTTCATATGCAATTTTACCAAAAGTAGATTTTTTATTTAATGTTTTTGAATGATATTCACCAACTTGATCATTTTCAGCAAATTTATTACCTTTTCCCTTTACTGTTTTAACATGAACAATAATAGGTCCTTGGTGACTAAATCATTTTGCTTTTTCTAAAGATAATCTCAATTTATCAATATTATTTCCATCAACTGGCCCAATATATTTAAAATTCAAATTTTCAAAAAAATTTTTATCCTTAAAAATGGATTCCATAGCATGATAAACTTTTTCTATAAAGTAATAACTTTTTGAAAATTTAAACATCTTTCTAAAAAGCTTTTCAACTTTAAAAAAATTCTTAGTTAATTTCATTTCATTAATTAATTTTGCGATATTACCAACTGATTTTGAAATACCCATTCCATTATCATTAATAATAATTATTAATGGATCATGAGAATATGAGACATCATTTAATGCTTCTAAACTAATACCATTATTAATAGCAGAATCTCCAATTACACATACATAATATTTTTTATTAAAATATTGTTTTAATTTATTGTGTTTATTAGAAAATTTATCCTTACTATACATACCATCTAATACACTTATAATATTTCCACTATGTCCAGGAGAATAATGATCATATTTTGACTCATTCATATCCATCAACCCTGATAATCCATTTGTGTCTCTAATAGTTTCAATTCTATCTAATCGATCAGTCAACATTTTATGAACATATGTTTGGTGTCCAGTATCATATAAAACCTTATCATTTAATAAGTCAAATTCTAATAAAATTGCTATAGTTAATTCAACAATTCCTAAATTACTTGACAAATGAATTTCTTTTTTATTTGACAATAAAATTAAATATTCTCTAATTTCATTAGCAAGAACATTTAATTGTTTATTATCTAACTTTTTTAAGTCATTAATATTTTTATAATTAGATAAAATTTTCATACTTATTATGAATTAATTATATATGTAAACTCATTAAAGTAAAATTTATAATATTTTTTTAAAATAGAAATCATAGAATTAAAATTGATTAAAATTAACTCTATATAATTTTTATTTTTTAAATATTTTAAAAATTTAAATGTAATATAATATTGGATTATTGAATATAAATCACTAAAATCATAATAATTATTAACTAAATAATTTATTAAAACAGTTAATTTCTTTATATATAAATTTAATTGATTAAAATTGATATTATTTTCATTGAAAATATTGTTATTTATCAGTGATAAATTATTTAAACTATTATTTAAATCAATCTTAATAAATTTAGTATCATTTTTAAAAAATAATAATTTAGTAATATTTAAAATAAGAAAAATAATTTTTTGATATGTATTGTTATTGAAATTAATTTTTATTTTATTAGTAGTTGGAAAAATTATCAAACTATTTATAAAAGTATAAAAATCATCATTGTATTTATGTTTTAAAACAACATAAAAATTTTGATAACTACCTTGTTTTTTGAGTGTAGACCATACATTCAATGTTTCACATTTAAAAAATCTATTTATACTTTTAATATTTTTTTTAAATTTATTTTTTTCTATTATCATGGTTATAAATCTCTTCAATTTTTGATTTAATATAATTTAATATTCCTTTTATTTGTCCAAATTCAACTCTTGAAGGTCCAACGACAGATATTTGTCTTTGCTGATTACCAATATTAATATTTGTTGAGGCAATCATAATTGTTTGTTTAGGATTATTATTAGATGAAGAACGAAATTCAATTTTTACATCACTTTTGCGTTTTTCCTGTTCATTATCATGTCTAATCTGTTTTCATATATTTCCAGTTTCTAACATATTAATTAATTTGCACAATATTTCAGGATCTGAAAATTCAGGATATTGAAAAAGTGATGTCATTCCTACAACATTAGTTTTTTTAACACTTTTAAATGTATAATCAAATAATTTTTTTATAACTTCTCTTGTAATATATTCATATTCTTTAACTTCATCTTTAATAATGGGCATAATTTCCTGAATTTTTGACTCAAGATCAATTAATTTGGTTCCTATTAAAAATTTATTAAAAAGACTAATGCAAGCTTTTGTATCTTCAAACCGATCTTGATTATTAATTTCAATATAATTTTTATATATATTTCCTAAATTAGTAACAATTAACATTAATGAATTTGTGTCATTTAATTGAACAAGATTTACCTCTCTTAATGATTCATCAACAAAATATGTATTAGCAATTGAGGGTAAACTTGTAATTTCATTTAAAATTACTAAACTATCATTAATAACAGTATCTATATCATTTTCACGTTTAATGAAAATTGATTCTAATTTTTTTTCAATATTAACTGATATATTTTTATCATTTGCACATTCATTAAAAAATTCTAAAGCTATTTTACTTGGAACACGACCACTTGAAGTGTGAATTTTTTCTAAATACCCTAATTTTTCAAGCGTTGCCAATTCATTTCTAATTGTTTGTGGTGATATTTTTGATGAAAAAACTTCCGCAATTAATTTAGAACTAATTGGAGCTCCACTATTACGGTATTCATTAGCAATGATTTTTAAAATTTTTACTTGTCTATCTGTTAAATTTTGCATGATAATGTGATAACATATATTATTATAATATATAAAAAATAATGGTGAAAAAAATGAATTATAAAGATACTCTATTTATTCCAAAAACTACTTTTGAAATGAAAGCAAATTTAAATACTAAAGAACCTAAAATACAACAAGAATGACAAGAAAATAATGTTTATCAAAAAATATTAAATAAAAACAAAAATAAACCTTTGTTCTTTTTACATGATGGACCACCATATGCAAATGGTAATATTCATGTTGGTCATGCCTTAAATAAAACATTAAAAGATATTATTGTAAGATATAAAAATTTTAGTGGCTTTTTATCACCTTTTATTCCAGGTTGAGATACACATGGTTTACCAATTGAGATTGCAATGTTAAAAAAAGATAAAAATGCAAAAGAAATGTCAATTGTTGATTTTCGTAATAGATGTAAAGAATTTGCATTAGAACAAATTGCAATTCAAACTGAACAATTTAAAAGAATAGGTCTTGTAACTGATTTTGAAAAAACTTATTATACTCTTAATCATGATTTTGAAATTCAACAACTTAAATTATTTTTAGAAATGCTAAAACAAAACTTAATTATTAGAGATTTGAAACCTGTTTTTTGATCTTTTTGCTCACAATCTGCGCTTGCTGAGGCTGAAATTGAATATGCAGAAGTTGAAAGTGATAGTGTATTAATTGCATTTAATGCAAATAAAAATGACCTTATTCCAGATAATACATATTTTGTTATTTGAACTACCACACCATGAACAATTCCATGTAACTTAGCAATTGCAATTAAGCCAAATGCAAAATATATATTGGTGGAATATAATTCAAAAAATTATATTGTAGCAAAAGATTTACTAAATAATTTTGCAAATAAATTAAATGTTGATTTAAATGAATTAGAGATAAAAAAAGAATATATAGGTTCAGAATTAGAAAATAGCACATACAATCATCCATTATTAAATAAGCAATTACCTATAATTCTTGCTGACTATGTTAGCTTAGAAGATGGTACAGGTATGGTTCATAATGCTCCTGGCTTAGGTTCTGATGACTATTTAGCTTGTAAAAAATATAATATTGCACCTTTTGCTCCAATTGATAAATTTGGTAAATATACTTCATATGTTGGTATTGATGCATTAAATGGAGTATTCTATTTAGATGCAAATAATTATGTATTAAATGAATTAAAAGATAAATCTTTATTATTGTTTCATCAAAAAATAAAACATAGTGATGCTCATGATTGAAGAACAAAAAAACCAATAATTAGAAGAGCAACTAGTCAATGATTTGTTAATTTAAAACCTATTCAATCCAAAATCATTGAATCATTAAAAAATGATGTTGAATCTAAAAATCCAAAGGCAATCAACCGAATGATTGATATGATTTCTAAAAGAGTTGAGTGATGTATTAGTCGTCAAAGAACATGAGGGGTACCAATTCCAATGATTTTTGATGAAAATGAACAACCTATATATGATGTTGAATTAGTTGAAAATATCATCAATATCTTAGATAAAAATGGTACCAATGTTTGATTTGAATGACCAGTTGAAAAATTTTTAACTCCTAAATATTTAAACTCAAAAAAATATTATAAAGAAAAAGATATTATGGATGTTTGATTTGATAGTGGGTCATCACATATGATGTTTAAAAAATGAGGATATAACTATCCTGCAGATTTATATTTAGAAGGTAGTGATCAATATAGAGGTTGATTTAATTCATCATTAATAACTGGAGTTATTTACAACAACCATGCTCCATACAAAGAATTGCTACAACATGGTTTTACATTAGATCAAAATGGATTTAAAATGTCAAAATCAATTGGTAATGTAATTAATCCATTAGATGTATTTAATAAATATGGAGCAGATATTTTTAGATTATTTGTAGCATCCAGCGAATATTGAGATGATCAAAAATTTGGTGATGTAATATTAAGTCAAATTAGTGAAATATATAGAAGAATTAGAAATACTATTTTTAAATATTGTTTATCAATGTTAGATGGATTTAATCCAAACAATGATATTACAAAAGAATTAGAAATTGAAGATAAATATATTCTAAATAAATTGCATAATTTATTACTATATATTGATAAATCATATAATGAATATAATTTTAGTAATGTTGTAAAATCTATAAATGAATTTACCTTAGAACTATCAAGTTGATACTTTGATATTATTAAAGATTCAATGTATTGTGATGAATTATCATCTTTAAGAAGAAAGCAAATTCAAACTGTAATATACTATATTTTAAGAAATATAATGATTGCTCTAGCTCCAATTCTTCCACATACATGTGAAGAGGTTTACAGTTATACAAATTTTAAAAAATATGATTCAATACATTTAGAAGAATGAATTAATTTAAATAAATTTTGTGAAGATATTAATAATAATGAATTTGATAAATTCTTTGAGTTAAAAAATAATGTCTACCGGGCATTAGAAATTGCCAGAGATAACAAAGAAATAAAAAAATCTAATGAAGCTGAAGTTACAATCAATGCAAATCCAACTAATTTTAGCATTGAACAATTAAAAAAATGATTAAATATCGCAGATTTGATAATTGATAACAATGCAAAAGATATATTAGTCAAACCAACAAATAAGCATAAATGTGAACGTTGTTGAAATTACTTCAATACTGATCATATGTATGATAATGAAATTTGTCAAAGATGTTTTAATGTTATAAATAAACAATAATTGCTTTATAATAATTGTTATATATATTGAAAGGGATAAAAATGAAAAATTCTGGATGTGTTAGTGTTTCTCAAAATGAATCAAGATATCAAATCTCTATTTACTATAGTAAATCATATCACATAACTATGAATGTATTGATTATATTAAATGGAATACTTTGCATGATTATTGGTTTAATTTTATTGTTGATTTGAAATAAAGAAAAAAAACCTATTGTGTTTCAAATCGATAAAAGCGATTGAGAAAACAATTTAAATTTTTATTTAGATTCTCACAATTTAAATAAAAATAAAATTAAAGATATGATAATTGAGAAAATTCAAAATATTCACCAATAATTGATTAGTTTCATATATTTATTTTTTTAATGTGTTAAAATAATTAATGTGCGCCTATAGCTCAGTAGGATAGAGCATACGCCTTCTAAGCGTACGGTCGGGAGTTCGAATCTCTTTAGGCGCGCCATTTTATAAATTAATACATTAAATTAATGTACCAATAAAAGAACAACTTAATTTGTTGTTCTTTTTTTATATATAGAACGTTTTAGATAAATTGCCCACTATTTATTTTATATTCATTATCAATTTTTAATGGAATATTTCAACTTCCACTAAATTTTGATAACCTATAATTGTTAAAAAAATTGATATA
>CALUPI010000022.1 GCA_944322645.1 uncultured Ureaplasma sp. | reverse complement strand
AAATATTTAGGTTTTTGTCACCAATTATCTAATTTAAAATCTAAAAAATCTCAGGTAAATAATTCAATAGCGAATATTAATTTAGTTAATAGTTACAAATTAGAATTTGAACAAAAATTAAATGAATATTTTAAAAAACATAAGTTAGGTTATAAAGCGGTTGCAAACTTGAATATTGTTAGTTTTATTATTGATATTGCAATTTATGCCAAATCAATTAATGACATTGATTTAGTAATTATGACCAATGACTTTAAAAAGCATTTAAGTTTTGATGATTTCTTAATTGATTTAGATAAATATAACTTATTATTAGCTCGAAATTATTCAGTTTATTGAGTAAATGAAACTGATTATTTAAAGGATATTAATAATGTATTAAACAATATTGTAAAAAAATTAAAAAGTAAATAAATTTTTATTTATAATAAAAAGGAGAATTTCTTATGACTAAGAAGAATAAACATTTATTAAAATTATTATCTTTATCTCTACTTCCAATTGCTGTGATTAGTATTCCTGCAGTTGTTTTAACTTCTTGTAGTAGTGGAAAAGAAGAAAGTAATGATAATTCTAATAATAATCAACCTAATAATCCTGGGGATAATGGAGGAGAGGATAACAACAATCCTGCTGTGACCAATCCAACTTACCCAACATTTGCAAGTGCAGATGAAGTAAGAAAAGCATGTGATGAAGCGAAGATTGATTCAAAGTATGAAAGTGAACCAACTTTTATAACAACTCATTCGAATCCAACTCCAGCAGATGAGAATTATGCATATGCTAGCATTTATTACCCACAAAATGAAAATGCCGGTGATATGAATTATATGTATATTAATGTTATGTCAAAAACTAAAGCACCAGTATCTACTAATTTTGCAGACTATCCAATATATGCATTAAAAGATGGACAAAAATATTATATCAATCCAAACAAAGCGGTTTTATTAGATAAAATTCCTGAATTGTATATGTTAAGTGATGAACAATTAAAAAATGATTCACTTGAAGTTAGTCAAACATATCTAACATATAGAAATAGAGAAATATGATTTAAGGTTGATGTATCTGACGTTAAAGAAGAGTTAAAAGATTTTATACCAGATTCTACTAATTATAAAAATTGATTTTTTATTGATTGAAATTCAACATTACCAAATATAAATTATTATTATGTAGATTCTTATGTTTATGAATCTAGTGATAAACTTTTTTCACTAAATGACTTATGAACTTATAGATTAAGTAATGATATGAGATTTGGATTAACGGATATATTTGGTCTTGATTCGTTTGTAGATATGGATTATTACGATAATCCAGATCGTTTCCCACATCCAACTTCAACTACTTATAGTCCTGAAACTATTGATCCAAATAAATTTGGTGGTGTTGTAGCTATGAAATATTTAAAACAATATCCAAATGCAGTCAGATTTATTGACTCAATTACATTTAATGCCGGTGTGAGTGAAGGTTGTTCAATAAGTTCAGAACAAATGTGATCTACTAGACCAAATTATGCATATGAAATGCGTAAACATGAACTTGTACCTATTATTAAAGGGTCATTACTACCGATTAATCAATATTATAATCAATTTTTACCAAACCAAAATTTTCCAACCTTAAACATTGATGCTAAAAAAATGTATGATAATGTTGATCTATCTACACTTCAATTAAAAGAATTAGAAAATGGTTTGAATTGATATGTTACTAGTGATTCTATTAAATTAATTGATTTATTAGTAACAGTAAATGGTGGAAAAACATTTGGCTATCTTAATTGAGAAATAGATTTTTCTGATATTAATGATAGTACTAATACATCTTATTATGGTCTTGACACTAGTATTTCATTATATAAATGTGATATGGGAATAAGTTCTTATTATCCTAATTATGGTTTTTCAGATGATAATTCTGCATATGTGGGTTTATTTACAAATTTTATAAATAAATTTTCATACTCTACATTTATAATTAACTTTAATCAACCAAATTCAAAATAATTTGGAATTTTCAATATGAAAAAAATTCTAAAAAGACTTTTAATTGGTACTGGAATTTTAATTCCAACCATTTCAATTCCAGTCTCAACCAGTTATATATTAAAAAATAATGAAAATTTAAGTGTAGAGAATCAGAACATTAATCCAAATTTATTAACAAAGGCCAATGAATCTTACCAATATTACAATTATGACACTGCCATTGTTGACCAACAAATTGAGAATATAAAAATCAAAACAAATTATAATGTTAATACTAATAGACCAAAAAACCAAGAATTAACTTTTACTTATAACTTTGCTTTTCGTGATTATGTACCTGATAATGGATATGCTGATGTATTTTTACAATTAAGTAAACTAGACTTTTTGTTTGATGATATTAATATATATAAACCTTCAATATATGATGATAATGGCAATATGAAGGATTGACAAACATTCCAAATCCCATTCCAATTTAATTTTAATTATAATGAAGATGAACTAAATTCACAATTTGGATCCGGAAATAAAGAAATCAAATTCAAATCTTTTCAAAAAAATGAATCGAATCTTGATAATACTGGATATGATTTTCCATTTGGTGATTATCAAGGGAAACAATATATTTTTAACTTAAATACGGAAAATGCTTTTCGAGATAATTTTCCCGTTAATCCATATCCATCTACTAATTCTAGTGGAATAGAAATAAGATTTCAAGATTTAATTAACTCAAATTCTAATGCAACAAGTTTAACTGTTATTCGTGACCCAGACAATACTACTAATACTATTCAATTTAATTTTAAGTTTGTTACACAAGATGGCTATTTATTTGCCTCGCCCAATTATAATTTAAATAATGTTGACAAAAATTTCAAACTTAAAATTACATCTAATTATTTCATCAATTCTACTAGTAATGTGGTTTATGATAAATTAGTAGTTGCTTCAAATCGAATTCAAATTTGGAATCCAACTTCTTATCCTAGTTACAATATCATTAGTCCATTATTGATAGGAGAGGAACCAAATATTGAAACTAATTGACGTAAATTATATTTTGATACTACAAAACCAGTTGTTAATCTAAATAATATTTATTTAAACAACCAAATTAATAAAACTTATAATGTGGATGTTTATTTAACTGATGTTGTATTTGGAAATGAAAAAGAAGGAAAATATATCACTATTGCCAACCACTTCCCATTATATATCAATTTAAACATTAACCCATCAGTTGATAAAACCATTCATGTTAATAAAAACATTGACATATTTGGTGGAATAACATTAAATGTTCAATTTGATCTAAAACAAGATGAAGATGATCCACTTAAATATTATTTATATGAT
Source organism: uncultured Ureaplasma sp. (assembly GCA_944322645.1). GTDB lineage: Bacteria > Bacillota_I > Bacilli_A > Mycoplasmatales > Mycoplasmoidaceae > Ureaplasma. Next base: position 5,674 of record CALUPI010000022.1, on the reverse strand, counting down.
ATTAGAAAACCAAATGTCCAAATCAAAAACAATGGTTATATCCAATTAACATTGAATAAATCTAATATTTATGATGGCTCAAATGTGGCTAATAATTTTGTAGTAGCGATTGCAAACAACTTTGACTCATTAACCATTTTTAATCCTGATTTTGATATTCGTGAAATTGTTCACTATATTAAAAGTAGCATTAATCAAGACATTATTTTAAATGTGGAACAAAAATCAATTCGCAAAATTAATCCTGAAAATGCTGTCAACATTAATTCTCAATCCGACATCTTAGATATTTTTGACAATAGTTATATTAATGGTTCAATTAGTAATAAACAATTAATATTAAATGAAATTAATACTCGGATTAATAATTTCCTAGCCTTACAATCTGTTCAAAAATGAATAAATGCTGATAGCAATGCTAATCCTCGTGATTCATTTTATAAAATTAACCCAATATTTAGTTATCAAAAACTTAGCACTGATTCAAGTATTGAATCCAATTATTACTCACAAGGAACAATAAGTGTTAAATTAGAACCAAAGCAGGCTAATAATTATATATTCCCTTCCTTTGAGTTTAGCATTAATGTCTATATGAATAAGAGTGAAAATTGAAACAATTTATTAACTGCAAAACTCAATGATGAAAATATTCAAAAATTATTCTCTAGTTATTATTCATGAAAATTATTGTGTAATGATCTAGATTCTTCTTTAACTAAAAGAAAATTGTTATTATCTAATTTAGTTACTATTAATGATAACAGAATTAGTAATTACCAATTTAATTCAATAATTGCTGACATTAATTTAGAATGTATAAATGAGCAATATTATTTAAATATTAGTCTAAATAACAATCAGTATTGCTTTTATGATCCATTAGCACAAGCATATACTAATAATACACAAATTTGTTTAGGGAAACGAAATTTTAAACCTGCTGATAAAACCTATATTATTGATATCGAATGTGATGGTCAAAAATTATATGACACTATACATGACAATTATGAGAATCTTGACCAATTCCTAGCTCAATATTCTAGTTTAGAGTCAAGATTAGAATTCTTTAAAATCAAAACCAACTCAGATAGAATTGAAAATATTGAATTTAATAAAACCGATGTAGAAAACGAATTAGAAATTAAAATCATTACTAAAACTGGATTTGAAAATAATCTATATTGTGAGAGCAAAATTATTAATCCTGATTTTGATTATAATAAAAGTGAATCAAGTTATAGTTTAGTAATATCTAATCTTTTATTTAAAAATCAAATTAGTAATATTAATAAAATTGCATTTAGTTTTGATGCCAAAAGTTTATGAGACAATATTCACAATTTTGATTCTTATTCAAGTTTCTTAAATGAATTTGGTATCAATCCCCATATTATTGATTCTTCATTTACTATTAGTGAAGTTAATGAATCTGATAACAATTCTATTGAGTCTAAGGGCAGTTATAACCAATATATCAAATCCATTAGTTTTGATACTACTAGTACAAATCAAAGAATTAAGGTAAAGATAACCTTAAATCCTGGATATGCATTTGATGACCAAGCTCAATATAATATCTCTAAAACATTTTATATTGGTAATGTACTAACACTACTTGAAGACCCTTATTATACTCCTAATCAAATATTAAAAGGCGTGGATATTTATTTAGATAAACAAAAAATTACAGACATGAAATTAGATTCTAAAAATATTGATAATTTTGTTAATGAATTTAATGCTGATCCTAGTCAATATTTAGATTTATTTTTAAATAATAATGATAATGAAATTGATATTAATACAGTTTTACAACCCCAATTTATTAGTGTTGATTGATATAAAAATTCAGATGGAAAACTTATATTAAGATTTATATTATGTTTAAAAAATGGTTATTATTTTACAAAGAGTAATTTAACAAAAAGTTTAGATGATTATCATCAATTTTACAACCAATATGAAATTGATGTTGATAATTTGTTGGCTGATGACCAATTAGTAATTGGCGGTCATAAGATAGATAAAAGTTTATTTTATGGTTTAATTGGGGGAGGGATTGGTTTAATAATTGTAGTTGTAATTGTAACGTGAACATTATATGTATATATTCATAATAAGAAGAGATTGGAAAGATCAAGAAAGGAGGATTAGGAAATGATAAGTTTAATTAAATTAACTACACTATTGGGAATAAGTGGATTAAGTGTGTCTCCAATTGTGGTTGGAGTAAATGTTAGTGGGAATTATTATAAGAGTGTAGATGAGAAAAAATATTTAATAATTATGTATGTACTATAAATAATAATAACAATAATGTTTTTAGACAATCATTTTCAAGAAAAATTAGTGATACATCATGTCAGTCATCATATTCAAGGGATTTTTTAGTTTTTCCATTTAATAATTATTATTTAAATTGCAATTCATCATTAATTAATAATAACTTCAATAATTATTTTTCAAATATTAATGTTAATGAAGATGAATGTTTTTTATATGATATTTATCTTGCGGGGATTGACAATAATACATATTATCCATGAGCAGAATATGATGTTCCTGGTTCATTTAATCCTGATTGAGATATAAATTATATAAATAGTCATAATATTAAAAAATTTAAGCTTATTAATTACAATTTTTGCAACTCTAACTTTACCTCTATGATTGATTTTTTAAAACCTAGTAAATGATCACATACTTGACAAATGACTATTACAGATAATGAACTAAATACTGATCAAATTTATTTTAAGATTGCAAATAAAACTCATCTATCTAATAATAATGAATTAAAAATAAAATATTATTTTGAAATGTTTTTAGAAGAAGAAAACGATTCTCATAGTGTATGAGGGGATGTAATTGGTCAATATGTATTTTTATATAAAAATTTACAATTTAACATTACCCTTCCCTACTCTATTGAAAAAATTCAATACGATTTATTTAAAAGTAAAAATCGCATTTTTCCAGATGAAATTACTATAAGTTCTAATGAATCATTGAATCCTGGTGAAAATATTGATAATTTTAACAATGTTCAAAATAGTGCAAACCAAATAGTTAATAATTTTAATACATATGTAAATAATAGTAGTAATGATTTTGCTAAGATGGGGGCAAATACTAACCATATTATGGTAAAAAATATTGATTATAGTCAATTAAAAGATAATAAGCATTTCACCATCACTCTTCAATTAAGTGATGCATTTGCAAAGCTAATTCCAATTGCAAATGATTTTATGGATCAAAAATATTATACTAACAACAATTTAGATAATATTAAAATTAATAATAATAAAAATGAAATTGAAATTACAATTGGTGTGAAGGTAATTCCTGGGGATGATTTTAATGGAAAATTAAGTCAATTAATTAGTATTATTCCTTATAATTCATTAAATAATACATTAATGTATTTTGATAAATCAAAACAATTTTTTAACAATGATTGTTTAATATTATCATCTAAAAACACCAATTTATATTTGGCAAATTCAGAAATTATTAATTTAAATTCTGCTCATTGTTTAATTACTGAAAATAAAATTGGATTTATTAATAAATATGGTGCAGATGTTAGTTTGAGTTTTAATCTAAGTGTAAATGACACTATTTATGAATTAGATTCAATTGAATTAGGAGAAATTTATAAATATGGACAATATAGTTTTCAACTTGATTTAAACAACATAGTAGATTCAGTGGTGGTAAATAATAAAATCAATCTAAAATTTATTTATTCTCCAAATAGTATTGAAATAATCAGTGATGGTATTAATCAATTAGTTAATTCCAATCCTAATATTAATTTATATTTAACCAATATTAATATTAAGGTGGCTAATGACCAAAATTTTGGAAATGCGAAATGGTTAAAAATTTCTAATTCTCCACTTAACCAAAATGGAGAAGTAAATAATAGCGATGTGGATTTTGGCAATAATCAAAATTCTAATAAGTATTATGGAACTTATTCTACTAATTCTCCATTTTTTATTAAATTACCTGAAGTTTTAGTTCAATCTGTGGATAATTCAAATACATTGATTTCTAAATATAAATTATTTATTAATGATGAACCTATCAGTAGTGAACCTGGCAAAGGTTTTGAATTTGACACAGGGAATATATATCGGGACATAATGAATAGTAATTCCAATGAATTAAGTAATTTAATTAAAATTAGAATTTATGAATACGATCCAAGTAGTAGTAGTAGTAGTGAAAACAAATACACTAAGGTTACATTTGGTCTAGATGTTTTCATGAATGTCTTAAAGGAAATTTCAAATTACAACCTTAAAGGTTGAAATGATCCTAATATTGAGGCGGAAAAAGAAAAGTATTTTGATGACCAAAGTGATTATTATCGTCCCTATGCCAATAAAGATACAGGAATGTATTTCCCAAAAGTGGCATGAGTGAACGCTCCTGCTAATAATAGTTTTAAATATGACCCGGTTGATGAGGATGGCAATTTATTAAAAGGATTAAGTGCTAATGATTCCGATTCTCATGTAGATGTTGATTATCAAACTGGATTTTTAGCTGAAATCAATGCTTCAAGCTTTAAATCTGGTGATTTTAGTGCTAGTAGTTTAACTGGAGCTTATGACATTAGTTATACAAATAATGATTTTGATTTTACATCTAATATTCCTGTAGTGTATGAATACAGTTTTGCTAATGATAATTTTCATTCTACTCCAAGCATTAATAAAACCTTATTATTCCAAGATGATAGTGTAGAAATTAATAGTCATAATTTAACACAAACTATTTTAAAAAGAAATGATAGTGATGATTACACATATCAATTTAGTTTATTTAACAAAAATATAATCGATCCAACGACAAATGAACAATATGATTTATTTCAATTATATTCTTCATATGTGAATATGAATAATGAACCATTATTTGTTGATTTCTGAACAACTTATCATGGAAAGAATTTAATGAATTTTATTCAAAAATCTCAACCAGATTTTAATCTTGAATCTGCATATGAATTAAGTTATCTTGAAACTTTAAGTTATTGAGATTCATATATATTTGCTAAAACAACATCATATACATCCAATTCATTAAATAGTTATAACGGTATCAATACTATCAATTATATTTGTGAAGACAAAAATAAATTAAGACAATTAATAATTGATGATATTCAAGCTAAATTGCAAGAATGATACCAAAATAATGTGAAAAGAAAATTAATTTATTTAGGTGTTGATTATATGATTGAAGATTTTGATGGTGAGACCGCTAATCCATCTCCTAAATTTGATGCTAAAATAGATGAATTAATTCAAAATTACAATAATAATGAATTTAAATATGTGACTTTTAATGTAGTAGCAATTGATAATTCTAAATTAACTGATTCTACAACATTTAAAATTTCAAATTATTCTAAATTTGATACATTGGATAATTTAAGATTTAAAACTGTAAGATTTAATTCAAATTTTGCTGGGGATAAAGAAAACAATAAACCTAGTTTTGATGATTCTTATTCAGGAAATAGTAAACAAGAAAAAATTAAAAATTTAATATTAAATTCCATTGACTATGAAATTGATAATCAATTTAAAAAAGATTATGTCTATGGTGTTGATTATCAACTAAGTTTTTATAAAACTAATGAATGTAA
>CALUPI010000021.1 GCA_944322645.1 uncultured Ureaplasma sp. | reverse complement strand
AGTTACATTTAAAAATTAAAGAATATATCAATTTTTTTAACAATTATAGGTTATCAAAATTTAGTGGAAGTTGAAATATTCCATTAAAAATTGATAATGAATATAAAATAAATAGTGGGCAATTTATCTAAAACGTTCTAAAGTAAAAACAATTAAATGCATTGTATATTTATTTAATGTCGCCCCAATGCTGGTCACCGATTAAATGAGAATAAAATCCGACATAACTATTATATTTTATTTTTATGTTAGGATGAAAAAAATATTTTCTTAATTTTTTAATAATTTAAAAAAAATTTAAATAGTTAATCCAATAGCTATATTAGATACCGAATAAAATATATATTAAAATTAAAGTGTTAAGTTTTATGTATTATATATTCAATATAAAAAAACAAATTGTCAATATTATAAACAAAAAGATAGAGTCTAATCTATCTTTTTTTAATATTTAAAAATATGTTCACGATGAAATTTTGCATATTTATTATTTGGACTCATATCATCAAAATTATTAACATAACATGGTTCAAAAGTTTTGATTTTTAAATCTTCATCATCTTCATGATAATGTGGAGAAATGATAACAGTTCAATCATCATTAAAAGTGAACATTCCATTATCTAATAATTTATGATGATTTGCACATAAAGTAATACCATTATTTACATCATATTTATCATTTAAACTATCACACTTCGAATATGGTTTTATATGTGCAGCTTCAAGACAATGTGAATTGGTAGAACAACAAATTTTACATTTTTGATCTCTTTCATAAATACATTTTTTAAATATGTGTTGAAATTTTCTTCCAGCATTAATTTGCTCATCCTCATTAATAATTTCAGAATGGTAATTAACAACTTCATTTAAATACATTTTTGTATTTAAAATTTCTTCAATTTTCATTTTATTATAATCAGGACAAGATGATAACAATTGTTCTCAAGCTACTTGTTTAAGTTTTTGAAAATATTTTGATAATATTTCTTGATTAATTTCATTGATATTGATTTGAATAAAACATTCTTTTTTATTCATTACTCAAATATTAGAATTATTAACTTTTAATTTTTCTCCTGGATTATTTTTAATTGAATCAATCAGTCATTTAACGGTCTTTGAATCATGAAAAAAAGCTAGGTGCGGATATTTAGATGAGATTTTTTCAAAGGCAATTGAGAAACTAAAAATCAAATCATAATATGTTTTTATAATTTTTGAATCTTTATCAAAATAAATAGGTTGATTAAAGAATTCATTTGGACTATCAAAATTATATGCCATAGCTAATACCAAAGCTGGTTTATATGGATATTTAAAAGAACCTTGTTGAGTTGTCAATGGTGCCTTAAATTTTATCTTTTCAATTAATTTTAAAAAGTCATTCATATTTTTATTATAAATAAAAACCATTAAGAATAATATCAATATTTTGCTAATAAAACATCTAATAATTTAGATCTATTCCAATTTTTTATATAATTATTATTATGAAAACATACAAAAATGTTGAAAAACAAGAAAGAGAAGGACATTATTTCGAATTAATTAATGCTCCTTATGACCAAAAAATTGCAATTGCAAAGAAAAGAATAGAGGAGTTTATTCTTTTTATTTATGATCAAGTAGATAAAAAAATAATCGAAAATAAGCCTATTATAGTTTCATTTAGTGGTGGAAAAGATTCAACAGTTTTATTTGATTTAGTATGTAAAACATATCAAGAAATGTTAGATAACAATATGTTAAGCTCATATATATATATATATATATATATTGCCCGCCTACGCATATGAAGTAACATTTCCAGATACTCTATTATTCATAAAATCTTTTGTTAGTGAATATCAAAAAAAATATAAATTTGTCCAAGATGTTTATTTTTCAAAACCAAAAAATGGATGGTTAGAAATTCTTAAAAATTATGGATATCCAATATATTCAAAACAAATATCTGTTTTAATTAATCGAATACTTAATAATAAATCTCATAATGGATTAACAAATTGAATTTTTAAAAATGGAACTAGTCGTTTTCATTTATCAAAAAATAGAGTCTTTTTACTTGATAAAAAAATGAAAAGATTTAAATACGATGAATCAAAAATTGATAAAAATTACTTTTCAGATTTAGATGATACAAATTATTTCTTTTCTGAAAAATGTTGTAATCAAATTAAGGGCGGATTAAAACATATGAAAAACCCTACATTTGTTGGAGTAATGGCAACAGAGAGCAATTTAAGAAAGATATCATGAATCAATAATGGTTGTAATATTCTCAATACAAAAAACCCTGTAAGTAGACCTTTATCAATTTTTAAATCAATTGATATTTGAAAGTATTTAATTAAAAACAATATCCAAATAAATAAAAATTATGGAGATATTGACTCTGTTAAAAAAACTATAAAAAACTTAATTAATAAAGATTTAGATTATACAGAACGAATCAAAAATGATTTATTAATAGATGAAATGCTCAATGCCAATTTAGATTACAAAAGGTTAGGTTGTGTAGCATGCCCATATGGTAGTCATATTGAGCAAGAGGATGTAAATCATAAAAAAATAAGAATGAATCGTTTTGAAATATTATATGAGAAATATCCTAATTTATATAATGCTCAAGTTATCAAAAATGGGATGTATAAAATTCTCATCGACATGGGAATAAAAATTAATCAAGATAAAAAATATATGGAATTATATAAAGAAAGACATTCTCAAATTGATAAATGATATGAAAATTTTGATGAAAATTTTATAGATGTGATTACCCAAATTGAAAATTATGAAAACTATAAAGGTTATGATACATCTAGAAAAAAATTTGAAGAATCTCAATGAAAATACGATGATGAAGAAATAATTAAATTCTTAATAAATTATGGAATATTAGAAAACGAAAATGACATTAGATTTAAAAAATATAAAAAATTAATTGATAAATATAGAAATAAAAGAATGAGGGAAAAAGATTTGTATGGAAGTAAAAGCAGTAATAGAAATGTTTAGAGGGTATAAAACTAGACCACTAAACCATTGATTAGCGTTATCAGAATATATTGATAATTCTATATCTAGCTATAAAAAAAATAATAACGAATCCGTGGATGGATTAAAAATTGATATAACTTTTGATTATAAAGATGAAAATAATAATAAATTAATAATTGTTGATAATTCAGGAGGTATGAATTCTTCTGAATTAGAACACTCAATTCAACCGCATGATGTTAATGGTAAAAGTGATGTAACATACAATCAACATGGAGTTGGAATGAAAGCGGCAACTTTTTGATTTGGAGAAGACTTAACAATTTATTCAAAAAGAAAAGATGATAAAGAATATAAATTAGAATTGATTACAAGTAATAAAGCGCCAAATGATACTGTTAATGTTAATGCTATTTTATCAACAGATAACTATATTAATAATGAATCTGGAACTACGATATTAGTTAATCATGTATTTGGTGATAATAGTATTTTAAAAAAAATAACAAAACATGAAGAAATAAAAAATGCTATAGGTTGAAGATATAATAAAATAATTAATCAAGGTGCAAAAATTACATTAATTATTTCTTCAAATGATATAAAGAAAAATGAAAGATTTGAGATTAAATCATTCTCAAACTCTTCACTTACAAAGCAAGAATTATTAGATTCTAATAATAAAAAAATTAAAAAACAAAAAGAAGACAAATTTAATACACTTTTTTCTGATTGTTATAAAAAAATTTATCAAAAAAATAAAGATTATTTATTCGATTTGTGAGACAAAATGAATAACAATGAACCTCTTGAAACATCAACAAAAGTCATTATAAACAACAAAGAATGTACATTAAAATTTGGCATTTTAAATACTAAGGTTACGCATAAAAATTATTGTGGATTAACAATATACCATTTAGATAGAGCTATAATACATGGGCCAAACTCTGATGAATCAAAAAATTGATGTTATTATTTTGCAGAATCTAAAAATAATCAAACTATCAAGGCTTCATGATTATATGGCGAAATTGATTTAACTGGCGTAGAAATACCAACACAAAACAAGGAAGAATTTGCTTGATCATATGATGGCAAAGAATGTTTAAGAAAAAAAATGAATGAAATATATGAAAATCTAAACTCAACTATTTTAGATTTTATTGTTGAACTTTATCAAATAAAATCTAATAATAAAAATAATTTAAAACGTTCTGAGGAAGCGATTCCAAAAAAATTCACAAATGCACATGATGTAAATATCCAAATAGATGATAAAAACAATCAATCATTAAATTTTAAAATTAATATTGACGGTCGGGAAGTTGAGGTTAATATACTTGAGTCAGGTAACGAGTTTTTAGAAGTTAACTTTGATGATTGGGAAAATAAATTTACATTAAAAATAGATCCAGAAAACAAATTTTGACAACCATTTTTGTCTACTAATAATTTTAAAGAACAAATATTAAATCCTACAATCATAGTGTTGGGATTAGCAGCATGAAAAATAGAAAAAATGATTAACGAAGATAATGATTGTAAAAATATTGATTTAATTGAAATAATTAGAAAAATAATTGATGAGGAAATTATATAATGACATTTGTTTTTAAATGTTTTGAATATATCAATAGCAAAAATGATAATAGTGATTATAATTTAGAAAAAGATATAAATAATGTTTTTGCAACATTTGTACAAAATAAACAAATTTCGTTAGCAGTTGGACAAGTACAATCTGGTAAAACTAATAAAATTTTTAAGATTATAGAGGATTCATTTAATGTACATCATTTTAACATTATTATTTTGTTAGGTGGTACCACTAATTTGCTATATTCACAAACTATAGATAGATTCGAAAAAGATTTACTTCCAAACTTAAAAGAAATAAAAAATTTACAATATTTTAAAAATGAAAATATCAAAAATTCTGAATTTAAAAATAATAATAAATATATTATTGTTGCATTAAAACAAAAAGATTATTTGGATGAAATTTATAATTTTTTATATTCAATAGATAATAGAAAAAATGTAAAAATACTAGTAATTGATGATGAATCCGATTATGGATCAACAAATAATAAAAATGATTCTGAATCTAGAATCTACAGTAATATTAAAAAAATATATGAAATTATTGATATAGGATATATTTTATATGTCACAGCAACGCCATTTGCAAACATTGTTTCGAGGAATTCGTTTGATATGTTTCCAAATAATATAATATGTTGAAGTACTCCTAAAGAATATACAGGATTAAAATTTTTCAATGAGCACAAAAATAATATATATGAAATAATTAATGTAACTAAAGATGATGATTTAACCATAGAAATTTGGAACTCATTAGATTACTTCATAAAAACTTATATTGAAAATTATAATGATTTATCAAAATTGGATGAAATATCATTATTATATAATATTGATTTAAATTGTGATAATCACGAGAAAATAAAGACCATATTAGAAAAAAGAATTAAATATATCAAAAACAACACAAAAAGTTATTGCAAAAATATTTTTAATAATGATTTGAAAAATTTTCAATTACTACAACAAATTATAAATGAAGAGATTCAAATTTTAATTTTAAATAAAAATACAAATTCAAATTTCCAAAAAAAGAAGGTTAATTTCTATATTGGAGGAAATTTAATCTCACGTGGAAATACATTCAAAAATTTAATAGTAGAGTTTTTTGTAAATGTTTCCAAAAGCAAAATATCAATTGATACACTTTTACAAAGATGTAGATGGTTTGGTTATAGGTTGGATATATATAAATATATGAAGATTTATATCAACCAAAAAACTATGGATGCTTTAATAGAGGCAGAAAAATATTTAAATTATTTAACCGTTGGAATTCATATGCCAGACGATTTATTCAGAAAAATCGAAGCTTTAGACGAACGGGCTGAAAATGTTCAGTCAACTGGAAAGGATTAGTATGAAATTAAAAGATGCGATTATACCAATATTTGATCAAGATAAAAAGGGTATTGGCGTTGATTTATATGAATGTAGAAATGTCGGAAATATAAAGAAAATTAATTTACCTAATTTTAAATGAAGAGGCGATATTCATGTTACAGTAAGAGATGATGTGACTGGTGAAGAAAAACAACTTGATTTTATTGAAATAACAAATATACCAGATAATTTAATTAGTGAAATTGTAAAAACAATTAAGGATATTATCGAAAATGATGACGGAATTTTTGTTTATGATGCCATTCAAAAAATTATAAATTATTTTCAAAGAGTTAAATTTGTCAAGGAAGTTAAAAAAAAGTTAATTGGTGATATTGGTGAAGCATTGTTTATTCTTGATGCATTGAATAATGATATAGATGTAATTTCATCAATGAGACAAAGTGATAATGAAATATATGATTTTCAAGTTAATGACAAATTTATTGAAGTAAAGTCTTCTTCAATAGAAAAAAATGATTTTACAATCACTCATGAACAATTAAATCAAGTAAAAAATAAACTCATAATTATATCTAAATTTAAAATAATCGAAAATCATACAACTATTTTAGATTTATATGAAATGATAGAAAAAAAATATGGCACATTAAATAGTTTATTACTTTATAAAAAAGATTATTGATTATCAATAAATAAAAATTGCATTTCTGAAGATAATAAATCTGATATAGTTAATAATTATTCAATAAATTTAGATAATTGTAGAATTTATCAATTTAAAGAAGAAAATTTACCAATAATTGAGATAAAAGATTTAAAAGCATGTAAATCGATTGAATATAAAATTAATTGTACAGATTCAGAACTTATTAATATTGATAATTTTTATAATTGATGTAAAACAAATATTAAATAATTAAATTAGATAGTTCATATATTATTTATTAATATTGGTTATATTTTTTTTAAATAAGTATTAATAATTTATCAAAAAATAGCGAGCAAAACTAGCTATCTTTTTTTATTAATTAAATATTTAAAGTATTATGAAAATTGCATCCTAACTTTTGAATGCTCGCAAAAATTTATAATATAAATGTTTTAATTCATTATAACTGACATTAACTTTCTTACGCATTGAAATTCACTAAATATTAATCGAATTATGGAAATACCAATTAAAAAATTAAAATATGTTTTAAAAAGTATTAAAAAAGAATTTTAATAATTAATTCTTACAATGTTATAATCATATTACTTGGTTCCTATCAATTCAAACTCTTATTAATTTATATATAAAACTAATATGTTAATATTTATTAACATATACTATTTTTACATTCATATAAATATTTAAGAAAGGAACACATGACAAACACAAGTAATAAAGAAATAATTAATTGAGTAACAAATTTTAAAGTTAATAATGAAATAAATTCAAAAATATGAGGTGAATTTTTTTCATATGACTATTGTGGTGTTTACAACTATATAAATGACATTCATTTTTTCAATGGGAAGAAAAATCAACTAAATGAATGTAATGATCATTTTTATGATTTATATAATGAATATATTAAAGAACATCAACTTTTAAATAATCAAGTTCTTCAATTTGATAATTTAATTGATTTTGCTAAAAACTTTTATCAAAATAATGATTTAGATTTTGTAAAAGAACAAATTAAAAATAGTATCATTGCATCTAATAATTATGACAATAACAGTGATTATCAAATTATTAAACAAATTTTTAGAAAACCCGAAAAATATAAGGTTAATGTAATATTAGCTGATAAAATTGTTAGCAATCTAATATTTGGTTGATTTGCTCCAGAAGGAATATATACAGTTGGTTATTATGTTGATAAAACTAAAGAATTATATCAACCGATTGAAGAAATTATTTTCCAAATCCGACCAATATATGTACTTAGTAATAATAAGGTTAATATTTCAATTCGAATTAGATTGTATTTTCCAAATGAATTGTTAAAAAATGAACAATAATGTCCAAAACATTGTTTTTTTTTTTTTTTTTTTTTATTTAAATTGATAAAAATTTTTTTTATTTATTTTAAAAAAATTTTTATTATTATGTTTAAAATGAAACAAA
>CALUPI010000020.1 GCA_944322645.1 uncultured Ureaplasma sp. | reverse complement strand
TAAAAGAAATTTCTAAAAATTCTAAAATAAGTCTTTCAAAATTAATTAGAATTTTTATTGAAAATTATATAAAAGAATTAGAGTCTGGAAAAACATTAGAATTAGTAGAAACTATTAAAATAGACATGAAAAAATAAAAGTAATGTAATTATTCATTTAATAAGATTTTTGGTGGAATTGTGCATTTAGTTTTTCATTAATGAGTTGTATCTACATTAATGTTTAGTGCAACATTATTAGGATATATTAAACAAAAAAATATGAAATAATTTTTTGATTTTTTTGTATACATCACATTTTTGTAATATAATAACTAAGTATTTTAGTAAGAAAGGAAAGAAAAATGACAAGTGAAAAATTAAGAAAACATGTTATTGCATCTAATTTTCCATTAGTAGCATTAGTTACATTTTACATTTATCCACTTGTAATAGCAATAATGTTATTAGTTAATCATAAAAAATATGAAAATTCAGGATTAGCAATTGCAACAGGAGTATTATCATTAATTGGTTTTTGTTTAGTTTCATTTATTTTAGGTTTTATATTAAAACCGACAAATAATGTAAATGTTGCACATAATGAATAAATTATCATTTTGATAATTTTTTTATTCAAATAAAATATGAATATAAAAACTATAAAAAGAAATTTTATTGCCTCAACATTTCCTGTTATAAGTTTAATTACATTTGGTATTTATCCATTAGTAATGTCAATAATGTTATTTTTAAATTATGACAAATTCAAAAATATTGAAATTTGTTTAGCGTGTGCAATTTCAGCACTATTAGGTCTTCCTTTATTTTTGTTTGTTCCATTTATAATGGGGTTTATTTTAAAACCGAAATCAGATAGTGAAATTATTCAAATGAATAAGAATGAAGAAAAACTATCTATAATAGATTAAATCATTAAAAAAGCCATAATAAATTGTGATTTTAAATAATTACAATTTTTTATTTTGCAATATTATTGATAATAAACTTTACTGTTAATCAAACCTCATTTTCATAAATATAACTAACTATTTCTAATTGAATATCATAACATTGATGAATTAGGAAATTCATATTTTATGATTTTAACTACTTCTTTATAACAAAGTTTCAACTCATCAAAAGTATAAACCATATTTTTAAAACCATTTTCATTAACTTCAAATTTATCTAAAATTTTTTTAATATTTAGAACCCGATCTTTTTTATAAGATTTTATAATTATAGATTCATTGTTTTTTAAATTTTGCAAATCTACTTTTAATTTTAAATTTATTTTATTGATCCCTATCATAAATTAATGATATCAAGAATAATTATTTATAATGAATAATACTACATTATTTTTATAATAGAAAACAATCAGAATTATAACTATATATTTCCACTAGTTTTGTTATATCCGAAGTTAAAACTATCAAATAAGGCAATATACTTTTTTTCTTGGTAATCCAATTCATCTTTAGTTTCTAGTATTTTAAAAGCAAAATTAAAATTATGTTTATTTAAATTATAATCATCACCAAAACTTGGATTTTTACACATTGCTGTTTTTAAATCAAAATGATCTTGAAAAATTCTCTTATATAAATTTTTAGATTGCCCAACGTAATATTTATTATTATCAACATTATGAAATACATATATTCCTTTTTGGTTTTTGAAAATTTCCATATTATTAAATGCTCATTTTATTGGATAAAAAACTAAATCATGTTGATTGGAACCAATAATATTATTTGTATAATTTGTTGGAGTGATTGATAAATATTCATTTTTACTTAAAGTATTATTTAATTCATCAGTTAAATTTTGAATTTTACTTTTTTGTGTATTATAAATGTTTTTATGAATATTATTTTGTTCATCTCATTTAATTTTCTTGTTATTTTTAATATTTCAATATCAATTAAATTTATATAAGAATTTTTTATTATCTAATTTAGTACTGATTTTTTGAATTTTTTGATTATATTGATTAATGGCGAGTTTTTCATTTTCTAAAATTTCGTTTTTTAGTTTAATTTCACTTTTTAAATCATTACATTTATTTTTACCATAAATTAACAAAATGAAATTTGGAACAATAATATTATCCTTATTTGTTAATTGGTATAATTCAGATAAATTACTTTGTAAATAATTATTTACATAATCATTTAAACCATTTGGAAATCATGTTTTATATTCAGGTTTACTTAACTCTTTTCAGATATTTTCAATAATTTGCTCAAAATTAGAATTTAATGAAGATTTATACCAAATTTTTAATTGATTTCTTGATTCATGTTTAGCTCAAAATTTTAAATATACAAATGCAGAATTATGATTTTGTTTTTTAAATTTAAATTCAACATAACTATTTAAACGTAAATAATTAGCTAATGAATTATATTGGCGTTGTTTTTGGATTTGATTAATTGCATTGCCAAGATATTTTGCAGTTTTATACATATTCATAATTATTAACCTCATCATAAATTATAAATCTATATTATCTATTAACTTTAATTGTTTCTTTGAACTAATAAATTTTTATTTTTGTTAAAGATTAATTTAGAAATTTTATTCTTATTGAAATGATTTAAAATCGATAATTTTCAAATTAATAATTGATAGTAATATTTATTCACAATATAGAAAATTAATACATCTACAATTAAATGAATCAATAATCCAATTCCAAACATGATTGCAATGGAATTTAATGTTGGAGTTCATATGTTTAATTTATATAAAATGAAATAAATTGGATAAACCGTAACATTAACTACTAATGTTTGGATCAAAAATAATCCTATTTTTCCATTAGAGATAAAAATACTGTCAATTATTGAGGAATAGGCATAACATATATAAAATCCAAATAATATTAAAACTAAATTATTTACTGCATTATAATCACTTACTCCCATCACCTTATTAATAAACATTGGATTAATTGGTAAAAAACATAATCATAAAATAACAACAATACTAGTTAAAATTAGATAAAATCTTCTTTTATATCTTTTATCTTTTTCAAGATTATTCTTCAAAATAATATGAGAACTATGTGTTTCTTTAATAAATAATGAAATAATTGAGATTGGTAACAATAGTCATGTTCAAATAAAATTATTAGCAACTCAATATGTACCTTGTTCTCCTACCATTGAAACCATTTTAATTACCATTAATAGAAATACAACATTTCTTATTGTAGTTTCCATTGCAGCAAACAAAAAGTTTTTAAAATAAGGTAGAATATATAGTTTTGTTTGAAAATATTTTAATTTTCAATCTATAGTAAAGATTCTATTACCTTTAAGAGTAAAATAAACTAAACATATCAATAAATAAATTCCACTTGATACAATTGAGCTAATTCCTAATCCTACTCAATTTAATTTAAGTGAAAAACTATTATCACTTACTATAAATAAATCTAATAAAACATTAACAACTAAATATGCAATATTAACTGCAATTCCAACATATTCATACCATTTTAATCTAAATATAGAAAATGAAACAATAAAAAAACTGGCACATGATGTTAAAAATATAGCTCATGTTTCAAATCTCATATATTCAATAGATGAATGAATAATATTTGAATCTTCAATTCCTATACTATTAACAAGATGAGAAATATTAAAAAAGATAATAATTGTAAATAATAAAAATACCCCAAAAACAATAAAAGTAAGTAATGTATAATTTTGTTTTATTTCATTAGTGATTTTATTTTGAAATAAATTTTTCTTTAATGTGGCAATTGTATAAAAAATTGGAACAATTATAGCTTCAGTAATTATTTCATATAATACATTTAATCATTGAATTTGAGCAGCTATACTATAGTTGTATCCATCATCAATTTGACCGATAAAATATATTCGTGTAGTTTGATAAATTACAGGAATTAGAATTGTAAAAATAATTATTAATAATAATTTTCAATTTAAATGTTTTAAGAAATATTTAATATCCTTATTTATCATTTTTTTCACTTCTCAATATTTAGTATTTTACTATAAATTATAATCTATATTGGCAATCATATCAATATTCAAAAAAGCTTTTTATACTATCTAATCATTTAATTTTAATATCAAGATTCTGAATATTTCTATTTTGATATTTTTTAATAGTGTGATTATAAAAGAAATCAATATTTTTAAATATTAAATCTATTAATTTTTTATCTTTATATTGACTAATAAAAAATAATACTTTCTTAGCTTTTGTTTTAAAATTTATTTTGCATCAATCACCAATATTAATACATGTACATAATAGAAAAATAATATCATATATATAATTTAAAATTTCACATTCATCAAAATCAATAATTTTTTTAGGTCAACCAAGAAAATTAAAAATTATATTTAATGGGCTAATATCAGTATGACAAATAATTTCATCCTGTTTAAAATTATGAATATAAGCATACCTAAATGATAATGTATGGAGTTTTTTAAGAATCTTCGCAATTTTATATAATTTTAAATAACTCAATTCAACTGCATTTTTATAAGTTTTGCCAATAATATATTTATAAGAATAACCATTAGAAGTTTTATTTATTTTATATACATATTTAAAGTTGCTTTTATTTAAAAAAGCTAAATAATCAAACAATAAACTATTATTACATTTTTTTTGTGATCATAAAAATATAAATATTAAAAATCTTAAATATATTAAAAAATTAATTTAATCTAAATTTATATATATTATAATTGACTTTAATTATCATTTTTTATAATATTAATATAATATATGAGCGATAAATTAAAATATATATCATTATTTTCAAGTGCGGGAATTGGATGCTTTGGTTTTAAAAAAGCAAATTTTGAATGTATAGCAACTTGTGAATATCTTGAAAAAAGATTAAGAATTCAAAAATTTAATAAAAAATGCAAATTGGATTCAGGGTATATATTAGGAGATTTGACTCATGAAAATATACAAAATAAAATTTTTTGTGAAATAGACAAATGAAATTCGAAAAATAATGTTGATGTTGTTATAGCTACACCACCATGTCAGGGTATGTCTGTTGCAAACCAAAAGAAAAAAAATGAACTTAAGAGAAACTCATTAGTTGTTACAGCTATTCAACTAGTAAAAAAAATTAATCCTAAAATTTTTATTTTTGAAAATGTATCCACATTTTTAAAAACTCTTTGTAATGGTAATGATAATATTTTAAGAACAATAAATGAAGAAATTAACAATGAATTATCAAAAACATATATTTTTTCGTCTAAAGTAATAAATTTTAAAAATTATGGTTCAAATTCTAGTAGAACTCGTACTTTAATTATTGGCGTAAGAAAAGATCAATTAAATACATTTGCACCTTATGAACTTTTTCCATCATATAGACCCGAAAAAACTCTTAAAGAAATAATAGGAAATTTTCCTAGTCTAAAAAAAATGGGAACTTATTGAAAAAAAAATATATTACATCATTTTAAAGAATATAATCCCAAAATGTTAGAATGAATAAAAGATTTAAAAGAGGGTGAATCTGCTTTTGATAATTTGCTTGATATTAAAAAACCTCATAGAATTGTAAATGGTAATATACATGTTTATAGCAATAAATTTGGTGATAAATATAAACGTCAATGTTGAAACAAAGTAGCTCCATGTATCCATACTGCAAATGATTGTTTGGCAAGCCAAAACACTATACATCCAAATGATAATAGAGTCTTTTCAATTGCCGAATAGAGAGTTAGAGATAAATTGCCCAGAAAAGAGGCAAAAATGGGAAATTGACATAGACCATATCAAACAGCAATTATTATTAAAAAAATTCAGCATGATGTAAATCCAATAGAGTTATATGAGCAGGAATTATCTCTTGGATGAACTG
>CALUPI010000019.1 GCA_944322645.1 uncultured Ureaplasma sp. | reverse complement strand
GTAGATACAAATTTAGATCATTGGGTTACCAAGTCACTTGTTACTTCATTGCTCTTTGAATAAGTTGTAGGAGTTTTTGCTTGATTATCATCTTTTCCAACCAATTTTAAAGCAAATGGACTACTTGAACCACCTTTAATAATCCAATCATATGCGATCTTTTTAAAATTATTAATATCATCAGAATTTAGAGGGTTAATTTTAACTTTATTTCCTTGATAATCTTCTATTTCATAATAGGCAATCCCCATAGAGCCAAAACTATTCATAGAGTATTTTTGCATCTTCTTCATCTAAGAAGTAGTTACCTTTATAATCATAATAGTTTGCTACCAATGTGGAAGCATTTACAAACGAATTAATGGCCTTATCATAATCATTTGTATATCTTCCATTTGCATCCATATATGCAGTGGTGATTTTGTCTAGGTTGTATTCATAACTAAAACTCGATTTAGGTATTCTTAACCTAAATCGTAAATTTTTGTTTACATAAATTAATAAAACTAATAAATCCATACTAAACATAAAAATTACTAAAACTTAATTATATTATTAATGTTGTTTGTTGTATTTCTCTACTTCTCTTTTTTTATATTGGATATATAAACTAACTATTCCATATACAAAAGAGCAGAGGAAGAGAAAATATAAAACAATCATAAAGGCAAAATAATTGCCATATAAATCAATAAGACTTTGATTGGTTTCTAATTCAATGTGAGCCATTTGAATTGTAATTATAATTGCACCAATTAAAAATCCGATTGAGACTAGAAAACTTAAAAATATTTTTAATTTGGTTTTCATATACTTAGTTTGAAATTACCTCACAGTATTGTTCCATATTTGAATTTGTTGATTGAAATAATTTCATTTGTTCTTCAGAATGAAAATAAATTTTGAATCTTGGTGTATGTGAACCTTTAAAAATACTACCTCAAAATTCAGTTACACTTTCAGGAATAATAATTGATTCTAAACTACTACAATTTTCAAATGCATTATTATAAATTTTTGTAAGTGTATTTGGAAGAGAAATGCTCGTCAAACTTGTGCAATCTTTAAAACTTCGTGCAGCAATTTCAGTTGCACCTTCCCCAATAGTTACAGTTTTTAGACCTGTACAGCCCTGACAAAAACCACCATATCTAGGTGGAAAATCAATTGATTCCAATGAAGTACAATTTTCTAATACTGGAATAGCAGCACATTTTTGATTAAAAGTGATTTTATTTAATTTTTTTGATCCACTTAAGTCCATTCCAATTTTTGGATAATTTAACACTCATGATAAATTGGGTTGTCTCACACCAGCATTTGAAGGATATATAATACCTGCACCTTTATCATCTATACTTAGCTCTCTATTTATTTCAGTTAAACCAACATCAAATTCAAGCACTTGAATTAAATTATTAGTTATTTTACTTAAATCAAGTCTATATGTATTTGTTGAACCTTTAAATGTAGCAAAAGCAACAACACTAAATTTTTCACCATTATATATTATTTGTGATGGGATCCGAACTGTATTGTTAATTTTTTGCATATCTTCAGTTCCCAAACCTTCTCTGTCTGGCAAGCCTTCAGTCATATAATTTGGTTCTCCACTAGTTCAATCCACAATTGCACAAGTTTTGTCAGTTAAATTAAAATCACATTTGAATGGAAATGAACCTTCCTGCATTGGTTGACCTTCAAAAATTGCACCTTGAGCATCTTGATAATATACAATCTTGTCTTCTTTTTTTGAACAACTCACCAATCCAACACTGGCTGGGATTATTGCAAATGTTGCTAATCCAACTGAGCCTAAAACATATTTTAATTTTTTATTTAATTTCATAATTTGTCTCCTAAAATTTTTAAATCTTGTATGAATTATATTTGATATAACTAATTAGTTTATCTTTAGCATTAGCAAATGAGTCAAAATAATAATTTCTATCATTCAATGTAAAATTGTATAATACAAACACATTGTTTAACAAACTCACATAACCATTGTCAGTATTATACATTATGTGGTCAGTTTCGGGTGCTAATCCATATTTGCGTAAGGCATTTTGGATAACCAGTTCTGGGTTATCGATAAAGTCAGGGTTACTTGCATTGTATTCAATTTTGTCCTTGATTAATAAATTATCATTATGGTAAATAAAATAAACTTTAGCAGGGGTATTGAACACTTTTAGTCTTTCTTTTAGTTCACTTAATTGATCATAATTAAAAGCTAATTTTGAGTTTATAAATTTACTTGATAATGATAGGTTGATATTATCAACACCAGAATAAGTTTCACAGTAATGTAATTTTAGTGGTGTAACTTGGTTTACACTAGGTGTAGCATCAAATAACATTAAGAAATCTTTTGGTCTATATTCTTCTAATAATCCATTATCAGTTTTGGAAAGATTTAATTTTTGGATATTTTGGTTATATAAACTTACTGCGTCGTAAATTCCTCTATCCATTGTTGATGGATCCGAATTATCAGTTGGTAAGTGATTATATGTTGGAGATAAGTTTTTTACATCTTCTACTATAATTTCATTAGATTCATTTTTCTTATATACCATAGGTTGACTATTGTTAATAACATAATTATTGGATTTATTTATTCTAGTTTTGTCATCAACAATACTATAACTTGTAGATATATTAGTAAATAATTCAGGGTCAAATGAATC
Organism: uncultured Ureaplasma sp.; assembly: GCA_944322645.1. GTDB lineage: Bacteria > Bacillota_I > Bacilli_A > Mycoplasmatales > Mycoplasmoidaceae > Ureaplasma. The sequence goes on along the minus strand of CALUPI010000019.1, from coordinate 2,295 downwards.
TTCTGAATAAGCTTGGGCAGTATTTGATGAATTGTTCTTTTTAAATCCTGATGCATTCAATAAATTATTAACTGATTGTTCATTACCTTCTAAACAATCATTGTTTATTTCAAATACAGGCATATCATTGTATGTAATAATAGCTTTGAAATTATTTGTTAGACCATTATATTTTGATGAAATCTTGGTAGATGTAATATCTCCAACATTAATAAAATTATCAAGTATAAATGTATTAGGAGTATTAATCTTGTTTAAATCATCTTTAGAAATTCCTAAATAATTATCCTCACTTTTATATTTTGTTCCTCATGTTGCATCAAAATATCTTAATTGACGCATATCAATTGCAGAGTTGAAATCATTATAAGAATTAAATATATTATCATTAACAACTATACCAAATTTATTACACAATTGATTATAAACAAAGTTTGAGAATTGTGGAGTTTTCTTTTTATTTGGATCAGTATTATCATTATGGTTATCCGGATCTCCTAACCCACTAACCACATAACGGTTAAAGATATTATAGTTGTATAAATATGTACTATCATCTCCATTTTTTGTTACCACACTCAATATATTTTCCCCAACCACATCTGAATATTCATATTGGTTTAAGAAGTTATAAATACTAGTTCCTTTTCGCTCTTCTAAAGTTTTGTTATATACATATTCTTGAAAATTTGATTGTGAATCTTTAGTACTATTTTGACTATTAGGCATAGAAATTAAATCAGAAATAAAAGATGCAAAACTCATTTTATTGCTATTAGTTGTCATCTTATAATCACTGTTTCAACTACCTTGAGCAATTTGAGCATCCTTATCAATATAAGGTCTAACTCCAAATGTTAGCATATAATTTCTAATATAACTTGGTCCTCCATCGCTGCCATTGTCATAAACATTACTTTTTTCTAAGATTGTTGCCACAGTTCTTCCTTTTGAAACTGGTGAAGAGTTATTAGATGGTTTTGGCATACTTGCCATAACATTATAATTGTTATCAAAATAATCGCCAATATTATTTTTAACCCTAGCAACTTGATATTTTGGGCTATAACTATTACTATTAAAATGATATGTATCAATATTGTAATATTCTGTAAATTTATCTCTATCTAAAAAGATATTTGCTAAATTAGTAAATGATTCTAAGTTTAATGATTTAGAATTAATAGATAATGATTTGTTACCATTATTTTCAAAATATCACATAAAACGCAAATCTTCAGGATCATCCAACTGGAAACCATCATCATTATAATAATATGTAAAAGGATCTTTATCTTGTTCTAACACATATGGTTTAATATAAATCTCAGTTTTGATAATATCATTATTTTTTAAAACATTAAGAATTACATTACTTAATTCTTGTCTTAAATTAGTTTTAAAAGTAGATACAAAATCAGATCATTGGTCATTTAATTTGTCACTTGTTACCTCATTGCTCTTTGAATAAGTTGGAGTTGTTATTTTTGCTTGATTATCATCTTTTCCAACCAATTTTAAAGCAAACGGACCTGAACCACTATTAGTTTTGTCTTTATTAACAATCCAATCATATGCAATCGTTTTAAATGTCTTAATATCATCTTTATTTAATGGATTAATTTTAACTTTATTGCCTTGATAATCTTCTATTTCATAATAGGCAATTCCCATTGAGCCAAAACTATTCATAGAGTATTTTGCATCTTCTTCATCTAAGAAGTAGTTGCCTTTATAATCATAATAGTTTGCTACCAATGTAGAAGCATTTACAAATGAATTAATGGCCTTATCATAATCATTTGTATATCTTCCATTTGCATCCATGTATGCTGTGGTAATTTTATCTAGGTTGTATTCATAAACAGGATTATTAGCTAAAATAATGCTGCCATCTTCATTTTTGTTGTTGATTTCCCCAATAAATTGTTGAGTGTTAATTCCACCCACTTTATTGACTAAATCATTATATGCATCATTTAAATTTAAATAGTTTTTATTATCAAATTCGAATGGAGCATTATTGTATCAATCCTCTTCACTCATTCTTGCATTTAATAAACTATTAACTGTTGGATTAGCCTTTAGAATAATTGGAGTTAAACTTGCAGCTAGGATTGTTCCCACCCCAATTAAACTTGCTGCAACTGATAAAATAATTTTATTTTTCTTTAACATAACAATTCACCACCTTAATTAATTTTGCTTAAACTATTTACAAACCATTTGTTAAATTGGTCTTGGTTATTAAAATAAAGTTTCTCACCATTTGAATCCACATAAGTTAAGATGTCT
>CALUPI010000018.1 GCA_944322645.1 uncultured Ureaplasma sp. | reverse complement strand
CATGCTTTATTTTTATGACTCAAATCCACTAATTCTCTTGTTGAATATTTATCATATTCATTGTAATATTTTAAATATCTATCATCTATTTCTTTCATTTCATTCTTATCTAATATGTAGGCTTCTAGTTCATTAGTTTCATTAAACCATGGTTGAAGAAAACCAAAACTTTCTCTACTTACTGGACCATACATTCATGCTTGAAAATTATGATTATGTTTAAAATAACTATTGTCAGTGTCATTATTTTTTAATTCGCTTACTCTTATAAAGAATAATAATTTTTGGATTCTTAATAATGAATCATTACCTTTGGTAACCAATCATTTTGAGAATGTAATAATATCTTTATTCATAAATAACCCCTCCTTAAATTAATTATCAATAAAAAATAATATTTTAATTACTTATATTTTATGATATTTTTATGTTTTTATTAATTTAGATTCATTTTATAAAAAATACAACATTGATATTTATTCTCTTCAGAATTGTAATTGATTAAGAAGTTTTTAATTTTTTCAAATATATAGTAATTTATATTATTAATTTCTTTATCACAACAAAAAATTAAAATACGTTTAGTATTTATCTTTTTGCTAAACCTTTAACAACATTATCTATAAATTCTTTATTTTCATAATATGCTAAATCACACATATTTTTAATGTCTTCGGGACTTGGATTATATGTGTCATTGTCAATAATTTCAAACTTTTTCATAAAATCCCTCCTTACTAGTAATATTATTGTAATACAAATTATTTTATATGTTTTCTAAAGTATTCTCTTACTTTACTATCACATATATAAACATATGTTCCTTTTTGCCCTCTAGTTAAAAGAATTTTATAAATGTTATTGACTAATTTGTTGATAAATTTCTTCAAATTTATTTAAAATATTTTTTTATTATTATTTATTTCATCAATACTAATTTTCATCTTTCTTTTTAATTCAATATCAAATGTATTTTTTTGTTGTTTTAAAATCTCGTTTATTTTTGATCTTCTTATAGATATTGGAAATAGGTTTTATAACCAATTATTGGAATTTTATTTTTAATATAGTACAAATCCAAAATTAAATAATATAATTTGAAATTAATAAATTTATAATTTTTTCAACAACTAAAATTTGTTTTTTTATTAATATCTCATATTTATAACACTTAGATAATAAATATTCATTTTCAAACCAAAAAACATATAAAAAATTTTTTGATTTATTTGCATGTTTGATAACTGATCCTAATGTGTTATTAATTATAATATTTTGATTAATAGTATGTTTTAAGGAATAATATAATTTATAATTTTCATAATTATCTGAAACAACTTTATATCCATAGCCATTATAACCATATATAAAATTATTAACAATTCCTACAGTTCCATCTAAAGATAAAATCACATCACCATAATTAACATTAGAAGAATATTTATTTTCATCAAGATATTTGTTAATATTATTATTAATTGCCGAAACATTAATAAAAGGAATTTTAGAATAATTAACAAAATCAGTAGAAATAGGTGTTTTACCTTTTATAAAACAACAATTATTAATCATTAATTCCTTTTTGTTATATTTGTTAATTAATATATTTGAAATATTATTAAGTATTTTGAGTTTATTAATTAAATTTATTTTAATATTTTCAAAAGGTTCAATAATATCAATTATTTGTTCTTGAGCAGAAATTATAGGTATATATTTATTTCTTAAGAAATGTTTTAAAGGTTCCAAATATAAAACTTTAAATGTTGTACCATAACCTTCTTTGCTAATTTCATGTTTATTTTTTGTTAATCAATATTTTAGGTATTTTTTATTTATATTATTATTTGGAACAATTTTTATAAATTTATCATCAATAAATGCTTCAAATATATTTAATTCAACTACTTCTCCAATATCACAAGACCCATATATTAATAAATCACCTTTTTTGCAAGAAGAAAAATTAAACCCTAATGATGTATCAAAATATTTTTTATAATCATCTAAGTAACCAGAATTTTTTTTAACATCTGATTGAATCGGGTACGGAATTGTAAATTTATTTGGAATTTCAGTAGTATATTTAGACAATGGAGCAGGTCTTTTGCCTCTTATTAATTTTATATTATTAAGTATATTAATAGCCATTATTTAACATAGCTAATCTAACACTTTAAATATTTCTTCCTTTATTTCGTCTTCAGTATATTGTATATATCTTGATGTAGTATTAATATTTGCATGTCCTAATATTTTGCGAATAATTTCAATATTAATACCTTTTTTAATTAAATGTGTTGCATAACTTCTACGCAAGCTATGCGGAGTAATATTTTTATTAAAATATTTGATTCCTATTTTTTTGATTATTAAATTAATTTGTTTTATAGTTAATATTTTTTTATTTCTTGATATTGGAATATAATTATAATTCCATTGTTTTAATAATGATAATAGATAATTGTTAATATATATTGTTCTTAGTTTTGCACCCTTTCCAATTATTTCTATACTATTGTTAATAATTTTATTGATTTTAATATTACATAATTCACTTACCCTTATTCCTGTAAAAAAAAGAAAAGAAAAAATTAGAAAATCTCTATAGGAATATCAATCTAAATTATTAAATTGTTTTAAATAATTAAATTCATTAATACTTATTGTTGCCTTTAATGTTCTTTCTTCCTTAGGTAATCTAATATTTTTACATTCATTAACTAATTTATTTTGTTTTTGAAAAATTAATATAGATAGAATACCACTGAATTCTAAATGAATGCTACTAGGTTTATGATTTTTCGAAAATTTTTTTATATAATTAACCACTAATGTTTTATTTGGTTTTTTATCATTTAAATATTTATTTCAATTATTATATATTCTTAAATATGCTATAATTGTGTTTTTTGATAAGTTTTTATTTTTTAAATAATTTTTATATTTCATTTTATAACCTCTTTTTTTAAATTAATTTTTTATTAATTTTAAAAAGATAATTATTTAGATAATTAAAATATATAATTTATATAGTGAGGTTAAATAATGGCTATTAAGGAATATATTGAACTCTCTAAAATTATAAATATTGAAAATGGTATTACTAAATTGCCAAAAAATTATAAAATTAATGGAAAATATGAATTTTTAGATTATAAAACTGTATATAAAAGAGAGAGTATTAATGATAATTTTGAATTTCAAAAAATTAATATTTTTAATAAAAACTTAAATATGTATAAGAATAATTATTGAAATTTAATATTTACATGAAGTTCTGAAACAAATAATGATATTTTTTATGGTACATATATAAATACTCATAAGAAATTTATAGTTAATGGTTTTTGCAAAATTCTAAAGGTAATTGACACATCATATTCTCCAAAATGATTATGTTGATATATTAATTATTCTAAAAATGTACAAGCAGTACGTGAATCTATATTATATACAACAAGATGTAATATGAAGAAAAAGTATTTAGATGATATTAAAATTCCTAAAATTAATATTTTTGCTCAACAACAAATAATTGATATTATTGAACCTAAAGAAAAATTATTTTTAAAATATCATAATATTGTTGATATAAGTAATATTGATAATTTTAAAAAAACATGAAGTATATTAATTGATATTATTGAACCTTTTGAAAAAATTAGAGAAAAATATATAAAAGTTAATAAAAAAATAATTAAAATTTTTGATTTGCATTTTAAAAAATATAATATGAAAAATAATTATATAAAATTAAAAGATTTTTGTTTATCAATTAATGTAGGTAGTACACCTTCAACAAAAAATCCAGAGAATTGAAATGGAAATATTTATTGAATAAACTCTGGTATATTAACTGACAATTATGTTCAAATGGATTTTTCTAAAAAGATAACAAATATTGGAAAGGATTCAAAAAAATTAAAATTATCAAATATAGGTTCTATCTTTATATCTATTTTAGAACCTTCAATAAATAAAATATCAATTTGTGGTCATTCTACTTGTTATAACCAATCTATTGCAAATTTAGATTCACAATATAATGGATATTTATTTTTTATAATTAGAAACTTAATTAATCAAATTAAATCTCTTGAGTCTGGTACCGCTCAACAAAGTATAAATAAAACAAATTTAGAAAATTTTAAAATTCCATTGCCTAATAAAAATGATAATGAATATAATCAAGTTATTAATTTAATAATTAATTTGAATTATAAAATAAAAGTTATTGATAAAATAATAAAAAAATTAATAGATTTATACATAATCTAACTAATTTTTTTTATAGCTTTTAAAACTTCTTTTTCAATTTCTTCAGATTCTTTCATCAATTTTAATAACTCATTAATTGATTCATTTAATTCTTGTTTGATTTTTTCAGGATCTTTTTTTTCAGATTCTGGTATTGTTATATATCTACCTGGAGAAAGCAAATAATCATTATTTTTTATTTCCTCCAGATTAACAGATTTTGCTAATCCTGGTATATCAATTTTATTTCCATTTGAAAAATCATTAAATATATTTGTTAATTTATTTATTTCATCATCAGGTATTTCTTTGTTTTTCTTACTTCCATTAATAAGTTGACCACAATTAGTGGCATCAATCATTAAAATGTCATTATTCACTTTGTTGTTATCAAAAAATCAAATTGATGCAGAAATTTGAGTTGTAAAAAATAATTTGTCAGGAAGAGCAACAATACATGATACTTTATTATCATTAATTATATTTTTGCGAATTTCATCTTCATTACTAGTTGTTGAAGTTAATGAACCATTTGCAAGTACAACTCCAGCTTTTCCATTAGTTGATAATTTATCTAAAATATGTTGCAATCATGCAAAATTAGCATTATTAGTTGGAGGTGTACCATATTTTCATCTAGGATCACCTTTTAATGAATCATTTCAATATCCTTTTAAATTAAATGGAGGATTGGCCATAATATAATCAAATACCATGCCTTTATGTTGATCATCTGTAAAAGTATCTGCACTTTTTTCTCCTAATGCACCAATTTCATTTCCTAAATCATTGTAATTGAAAATATTTAATCCATGAATTAATAAATTTAGTTTCGCTAATTTTCATGTTGTGTTGTTATACTCTTGCCCATATACTGTAATATTATCTATATTAAAACCTATTTCATCAATATGTTGTCTAGCCTGAACTAGCATTCCTCCTGAACCACAGCATGGATCATAAATTTTTCCTTTTATAGGATTAATAAAATTAGTAATTAATTTAACAATAGATTTAGGGGTATAAAATTCTCCACCTCTTTGTCCTCTTTTTAGAAAAAAATTACCTAAAAAATATTCATATATTCTTCCTAATAAATCTTCACCGTGTTCACTTAAGTTGTCATACTCAAATATTTTTACAACTTCACCAAGTTTAGTTTTATCAATTTCTTCAACATTGTATGATTTTGAAAACAAACCTTTTAGTTCATAATTATTTTCACCTAATTCCAAAATAGCTTCATCTAGAGCTGTACCAATTTCATAAGTACCTATTTTTGAAATTATATTAGATCATCTTGCTTTTTTAGGAACAAAAAATGCATTGTATCCTCTGTAGTCTTCTTTTGTAATTAATTCCGGTGATAATCCATCTTCTTTTAAAATATTTGCAATTTTATCAAATTTATCATTTATAAATTTAATTGTTAATATCCCTAATACAACATGCATGTAATCTTCTGAAGATAAATTTCCTCTTAATGTATCTGCAGCTTTTCATAATTTATCTTCTAAATCATATATTGTTATTTTCTTTTCCATTATTTATCCTCTTCATTTAAAAAATAATCAACGTCTCTCCTTATAATATTTTGAATTTGTATATATAAATCATTTGTTGCTTGTTGAGCTTCAGTGGGTGGATAATGATATTTAGTAAGCAATAATTTTTTAATTTCATAATTTATTTTAAACTGTAAGTTTTTATTATATTGTCATTGATGAGTAAAATGTTTTTTAATTAATTTATGAATATCAAGAACTATGCTTCTAAAAACCTCAGAGTTTTCTACTTCTATTTTATATTTAGGATCAGTTAACACTGAATAAAATGATCTTAAATTTTCATCATCAAAACCAGATTCACTAATTAATTCGTTTTGTTCTTGTATTAAAACAACCATTTTTCTTAGTCCTAATAGAATTTCTTCAAAATTTTTATCCTGTTCAAATTTAGAAATAATTTCTCTTAATTTTGTAGACAATTCTTGTGCTTTAATTGGATTTGTTGTTCTAAAATTATTAATTTGATTTTTAACTTGATTTTCTAATTCTTTGACCTTTAAATTTGAAATAACTTTTTGTTCTTTGTACTTATGAATTTCATTTTCTAAAATGGACATAACAAAGGCCAAATCTTTTCTACCATCTAATGGAATTGTAGAAATTTCAATATCACCACAATTAACAATATGATTCATCTTATCTTTTATTTTATTTATAGTTTGTTCAATATCAATTGCTTCTTCAACATTTTGGTTTCTAATAACATTTTTAATAAGAATAAAATATTGAGCAGTTAGTTTTTCAATTTTAGATAATATTTGTTGACACAACTTATAATGTCTCGAGATCTTATTCACGCTTGCAAAAAATAAATCTTGATTTTTAATTTCTAATCCTAAAATATAATTAATACCATTTATAATTGCATTAAACTTATCTTTATCATCACCATTACATCACATTTTTAAGTATTCTGTAATTTCTATATGTGTTTTACTTAATTGTAAACATCTATCAACCAAAGCTAATCTTACTTTATCAATATCGTAATCGTCATTACTGTTATCAGCATATTCTTTCAAAGCTTCAGAAATATATTTTCATATACCAATATAATCAACAACTAATCCATCATGTTTAATTTTGTTACCAAAATTATAAGTACGATTTACTCTTGCAATAGTTTGCATTAAATTGTGTCATTTAATGATTTTAAATAAATATAATGTATCTAGATCTGGTACATCAAATCCTGTTAATCACATATCAACGACTATTGCTATTTTAAAATTTGAATTCGGATCTTTAAATTGTTGTTCTAAAATATTTTTTTCTTTTTCATTTGGTATTTCTTTAGCTAATTCTTCAGAATCTTTATTACTACTAGTGATTATTAAATGTATATTTTCTTTGTATTCAGGTTTTTGATGAATCATTTCTTTATATATTAAAAATGCAATTTCTCTATCAAAAGCAACAAACATAGCTTTCCCGTTTAATACAGTTTTTCTAATTTCATAATGTTTTCAAAAATCAGAAACAATAGTTTTAATAACATCATTATTTTTTAATATATTTTTTACACTAGCAACTTTTTTCTTAACATATTCAAATTTTGCATTATTAATATATTGGGATTCACCAGTATTACTAAGGATATCATCTCTCATAATTTCATCTATCTCATTTGCAATAGATTCATTTATATTAAGAATTGCTCTTCTTTTTTCATAATGAATTGGAACAGTGCTTCCATCTAGCACGGCTTGATTCATTTTATATTTATCAATATAATCACCAAAAATATCTGTAGTTTTTTTATGTCCTTTTAATGGGGTTCCTGTAAATGCAATAAATTTAGCATTTGGAAATGCATCTCTCATATATTTTGCATATCCTTCTTTAAGAACAATTTCCTTATTTTCCTTATCTATTACATATTCACCTTCAATATTATTTTGCGATCTATGAGCTTCATCTGCAATTATAATTACATTAGATTTTTCAGATAATGGTTCACTTGTTTTAGTAAATTTTTGAATTGTTGTAAAATAAATTCCAAAATCATTATCATTTGATAATACATTAATTAATTCTTCTCTTGAATCAATTCTTTTCGGATTTATTAATAAATAGTTATTAACTGCTGAACAAAATCTCTGAAAAAGTTGATTATCCAAATCATTTCTATCTGTAACAAATATTATTTTATAATTTATATTTTTAAAATAACTTTTTATTCTTGATGCTAAAAATACCATAGTTACTGATTTTCCAGAACCTTGAGTATGTCAAACTACACCTACTCTTCCATGTTTTGCATTTTCAATGCTATATAGAATTTTTTCAGTTGAAAAATATTGATAATATGTAGGTGTATATTTTATATATGAATTTTTGTTTTCAGAATAAAAAATATAATTTTTAATTAGATTCAATAATGTTTTTTTTGAAAAAATACCAACAATATTTTTATGAAAATTATTTTTTGCGTTTTCATTTTCATAATCAATATCTTGTATAATTTCATCATCAATATTAATTTTTTTTCATGAATATCAATGTTCGAAATCATTTGTTACAGCTCCATATTTTGTTTTAAAACCATTGGATACTAATGAAAACACATTTCAATACATTAAATTTAAGTTTTGTCTAGCATAATTCTTTACTTGTAAATATGCATCTTCTAATTTTTCCTTTGCTTCAAAAGATTTTAATTCAATCAATGAAATTGGTATACCATTTATAAAAATTAAAATATCTGGAATTCATTTTTTATTATTGCTATAAAATTCAAATTGTCTAATATATTGAAAAATATTATTTTCAATATTTTCATAATCTATTAATTTTACAGTTTTTTCTAAATCAGAATATTTTTGAATTTTAATACTAATTCCAGATTTTAATCATTTGAGTGTTTGTATATTAGCTTCTAAAGAATTAGAAGCGTTGATATGTAATATCTTCTTAATAGCCTCATCAATATATTCATTTTGTAGATTATTTATTTTTAATAAAGTTTTTCTTAATAAATTTTCATTAATGATTTGTTGCAAATTTAAATCATTAAATATTTCACAATTTTGATATCCTATTTCATTAAATGTATCAACAAATAATTGTTCAATTGTATTTTCCTTAATTATCATAATAAATTAATTTTATTACTTTATATTTTAATTCCATAATTTTTACACAATAATTCCAAAAAAATTCCAAGAATTTTCTAAAATTATTCTAATTTTCCTTTATTTTTCTATTTTTATTACATATATTTTCCAAAAATATTCCTATTTTTTTATAAAATAATTACAAAATTATTACAATAAATGGAATATATAAATATGAAAACTAAATTAAAATATTATAGAAAATGAATTTAAAAATATGGAAAATTTATATGCTCTTTACAAAATAGTAATCAAGATAAATTTTAAAATATAAGACATCCATTTTCTACAATGTTTAATTTAATAAAATTGTTAAAATTAGAACGTTTTAAATAAATTGCCCACTATTTATTTTATATTCATTATCAATTTTTAATGGAATATTTCAACTTCCACTAAATTTTGATAACCTATAATTGTTAAAAAAATTGATATATTCTTTAAT
>CALUPI010000017.1 GCA_944322645.1 uncultured Ureaplasma sp. | reverse complement strand
TACCGATTGATGTTTTAACATCTAATAATATATTATTGTTAAATTCAAAATCATATGGTTGATATGTTTCGACATTTTGATTAATTCAATTATATGGACAATTATATCCAATTTCTTGAGATAATTGCTGGTTTAGTTTATCTATAAGATATTTTTTTAAGGTATTATTATTCAAAATACTATTAAATGCTTCTTCACCATATTTACCAATATTATAAATTTTTTCTTTTATACAATCTGTATTTATCGATAAAGCATTATTATTGATAATATTATCTAATTTATAAGAATCAATATTTTCTTGATTAATATTGATAATTAGCTTATTAATATTATTATCAAGTGAATTTAATTCTATATCTTTTCGATAATTATTAACAGCATCATTGCTTTCTCAATATGAATTAGCTATAAATTCAATAAAATGTTTTTTAGTTCTTGACCACAATACATTAATTCGATTTTTATTAAATTCAAAGCTATTTTCTTTATTATTAGAAATTTTTAAATCCGAATTTGAAAATATAACAAAATCACAGCTCAAGCCTTGAAGTTTATCAATATTTCCTATTCTATTTTTATTAATTAATATTTTTAAAAATTCTTCAATTTCTTTGTTTTTAGAAGTATTTAATATTTTTCCCTTAATTTTTTCTATATATAGCTTATCAATTTTAATATTTTTTTCATATTCGTCAATATTTTTAATGTTTAGAATTGATTTTATAATTGCAGATATTGCACAGCCTTGATTTTTATATAATGTAACAATGGCAAGATTTTTATAATTATTATCAATATGTTTGCTAATATATTCAAAATTATCTATAATAAAACTCAAAATTAAATCTATTTCATAATCATTAATATGATTATCAACTATATTATGTTCAGGATTATCATATTTAATTTGAATGAATGATATATCTCCACAGTCAAAATGATGATTATCATTACTAATTATTTTAGATATAGGACATTCATTTTGATTATAATTCCCTTTAAATACTAGGTTGTTATCATAGAAACTTTTATTGATCATTTCATAGATTTGATATGGACATCTAAAATGTTCAAGTAAATATAATCCCTTGAATTTTTCATCATTAATTATTGATCTAAAATTCGTATGATTATTTATTCACTGCAAAATTGATATGAATTCATCATTATAAAAAATCCATTATTTGATAATCAATTATGCAAACCAATTCCTTTTAGATTGTTTTTAAGTTTATTATCGTTTCCAAACATTGATTCTAATTGTTTTTCATCACCAACAGCAATAATTTTATTTGATAATGATAATAAATAAAGTAAATATGGGGAACTTGTTTGGCCTGCTTCATCAATGATGATGCAATCAAAATTTATTTTGTTATTAAATTTATTAGGATAATAAAGATTATTAAATTTAGGTAATGAAAATTTTTGAATATTTGTGCTAATAATTGGAAATATTTTATTAAAATCATCAAAATTTGAATTCAAGATTTGTCACTCTCTTAAATGTAATAATAAATTTGAATTATATCTTCTAATTGAGGTATCTAAGCTTTGTTGAATTTTATTAAAATAAATTTTAGCTATTCCAATTGAAGAAATAAAATCAATTAAATCATTTGAAGTTAATTTATTAATATTGAATTTTAACTCATTTAAAGAATTTATTGCTTCAAACTCTTCTTTATTAATTTCTTCATAATTAAATTTTTTAAAGATGTTTTTTATTTTTTTTTATAAAATCATTTACCTTATTACAAGAACTTTTGATTTCATTTTGAACATTATCAATATATGTATCAAGAATAATTTTGATACTATCAAAAGTTTTTTTAATTTTATTTTTTGAAGTAAAAAATGTTTTAAATTTTGAATCATTAGTCTCTTTTAGTTGATCAAATTCGTTAATAATTTCATCAATTATTTCATGATAATTATTATTTATAACTTTCAAGGTTTCTAATGTCTTTTTTGACTGTGAATATATGCGAATTATTTCATTCAACATTTCTTTTTTATTTTGATTACATAAATCATATAAATTATATAAATTTGATAAATTAATAATGTTTTCTAAAACTAAAATATTTTTATTAAATGTTTTTATGTAATTGTTGTCTTTAATAAATTCAATCAATGAGCTATTAAATGAAAACAACATTTTATTGTTATTGTTTATATATCCATATATTTTTTTTAGGAATTTCATTGAATTCCAGATTGCTATATTTAAAAAAATTTTTAGCACATTTTATATAATTATTTTTTAGATTATTTATATTAGTTTTTAATATGTTTATTTGATTATGAATATCAATAATTGATGAATCATCATATTTTATTAAACTATAATCAAGATGATAAAAAATATCATTAATAGCTTGATATAGATTTTTATCCACATCATTTAAATAAATTCATTTTTGTGATTTTGGTAAATTAATTTCACATAATTCACTTAAATTGTTAACTGCAGATTTTGTAGTTGCACACAATAAAATTTTAGGAAATGAATATTTTTGTAAATATCCCGCAACATTATTTTCATTTAATTTGTCTCATTTAATAAAATCATTAAATAAAATATTAGAAATTAAATAATTTAACATTGTTGATTTTCCTGATCCTGGCCCACCATTAATAGAGAAATATTTTTCTTCATTATAATATTTTAAAATTCCAATTAAGGTTTGTAATTGGCTTTTTTCTAGTCCTAAGGCATTATTAATAAATCCAGAAGTAAGGTAATTAATAAAAGAATTGTAAAATTCAATATTATTTGAATCATAATAAATATTATGTTCGATATTTTGAGATAATGATAAATCAATGTTTAATGCATTATATTTAAAATAAGTTTGAATATTACAATCAGGATTATTATCTTTTTCAAGATTATTAAATAATTCTAAAAGATCAACATCATTTTTCTCTATGTGTATATATTAATTATATTAATAATTTGATTTATTAAAAAAATATTTATACACAATAATCGATAATCAATATTTATAAAGTATTTCAAAATATGTGTAGATTAGTTTACTGAATATTAAATTTAAATATTTTGGTTTTATTTTTTATATTTTGAAGATTAATACATATAATATAAACTTACACGACTTAATTATATAAATTTTAGTAAATTCTTAATTTTATTCATTATTTATTAATGGAGGTGAAAAGAATGAAAAATCAAAATAAAAAATTTTTAGATGTTTTAAATTATTATGATGTTGAATCTGTTGAGATTCGTAATCATGAATTATTTGTAAAACTAAAAGATAAAGAAAAAAAATAAAAGTCAAAAATCTGAAAATAAGAAAGGCACCTAAAATGAAAAAAAATCTAAAACTGCACAATCCTTAAAGTGTGTTTAATTTAAAAGATGAATTTAGTCATGTTAATTATGTCTTGATAAACTTGAAAATGACGTATCCATTTTCAAACAAGATGTAACATGTTTAAATATGAATCTGTAAAATATAGGTCAATCCTATATTTTTTAATTTATTAATAAAATATATAAAAATTCTGGGAGTGTTCAAAAGGTCAAATATTTGATAAATTAATAAAAAAACACAATATATTAGAATCAATATTGATAATTTAAATCCACAATTATTATCAAAATATTTTCAAATTCTCAAAGAAACCGCATGAAGTGAATTACTATCATGTTGTCCTGATTATAATAAAATGAAAATCGAACAAATTTTAAATTCAAAAGACTATCTATTTGATTCAATTAATTATCATCCTAATCTTATCGATGAGGATGAACAAATTAATGCCTGAAGAAAGTTTCAACATATCTTTAAAAAGTGTATTTATGAAAGAGATCAAAAATGCAAGATTTGTTGTTCTACCAACTCTCATTGTCTAGAAGCTGCTCACATTAAACCATATTCAAAATGTGAAAGTTTAAATGATAAATATGATGTAAATAATGGTATTACTTTGTGTGCTAATCATCATAAATTATTAGATACTGGCATGTTTACATTTAATGATGATTGAACTATAATTATTTCTCCTCATTATCATGAAGATGATGAAGATTTAAATATCAAAACTTTTGAACCTTGTTATGTACAAAATTTTGATGATATGTGTCCCAATAACAAGTATACTAAATATCATCGTGAAAATATTTTTAAGTATTAGTTATTTAAACTATATTTATAAAAAAAATAATTAATATTATTTTTGAACTTATTATAGTTTATGAATGAGTAAACATTTAGTGAAATAAATAAATCATTTTAATTAAAATTATTATATGTTAGTTAAAATTAATAATAATTATCAGATTAAAATCCTAGAAAATAAGTTTAATAAAAAAACTTTATCTTTATTTCAAGAAGATAAAGATTTTATTGATTGTATTAGCATTAATTCCTTAGTTCATAATATTAATGAGCGTTATGACAAAATTAAAATTGTTAAAGGAATTAAATATAATAAATTAATTATTTATGAATATAAAATTGTTTTAAAGAATAATATTAATTTAAGAATAGGCCTTAGTATTGATACTAATCAGGAATTAATTTATATTATTTTAATTACTAAAATAGATAATGATAAATTAAGAAAACATGATTTTGATCAATTAGTATATAAATGTGTGTAATTCTTGTTTATTTAAAAAAATATTAAATTTAAAAATTTTTAAATTTAATATTTATTAAAGTAATAAAATTCAATTAATCATTATATATTTTCAAAGTTATGCTTGATTAGAGTATTTTTTTAAATTTTTCTTTCCAATTATAGAAAATGCTAAACTTGCAAATAAACCAAGTGGAATAATTGTAAGAACTCCTCATAATATTTTTGTTGATTTCTCAGGAATAAGCTTTGTATCTCATGATATAGATAGTATAAATATTCCATTAAGTAACTCAAATATACCTGTAAAAATAACACTTATTATTAATAATATAGTAATTGCTAATCAAGCTTGTTGATATGTAGGATCTTCAGATGATGAACTAAATGGATTTCCTACATTATTAGGTGTAGCTAATAATGCAATAAAAATTGATAAAAAAATTATTATTGATAATATCCAAACTATGCTTGAATAAAATAAAAAATTAATTCACTTTTTTTGTTTCATTTTATACCTCATAATATAAATTTTTTTGAAATTAATGATAAAAATTTTTATCAATTTTAATTTTACAAAAAAAAAAAAAAAAAAATATTTTTGACATTATTTTTAATTTTTTAAAAATTTATTTTAAAAATAAAATTTAATTTTTATTTTTTTATTAATTTTTTTTTTATTTTTTTTTTATAT
>CALUPI010000016.1 GCA_944322645.1 uncultured Ureaplasma sp. | reverse complement strand
TTAAAAGATAAAATAAAGATAGAAAAATCAAATAATATTGCAAAAGACAAGGAATCTAAAATGGCAAAAAAAAGTAAAATTGATTTGTTGTATGAAGTTGTGCTAAATTTAAAAGAGGAATTTAGTGGATTGAAAACTGATTTTAATGAATTTAAAACTGAGGTAAAAAATGAATTTAATAAAGTTAATTCTCGTCTGGATAAGCTTGAAGATGATGTTCACATTTTAAAGAATGATGTTAACACTTTAAAAGATGATGTTAGTAATTTAAAACAAGATGTCAATGTTCTTAAATCAGATGTTCACATTTTAAAACAAGATGTAAATGTTATTAAATCTGAAGCTATAAAGCATGGATGAAATGTATAAAATTATTTTTATAACTTGATAAAAAATAATACTAATTTTATGATTTTTGATATGAATAAATTTGAATAATGTTAGTTTCAATTGTTGTGACAATTATAATTCTAGTCATTATTACCACATTAGTTTTAAGACATAGAAGAAAGAAAATTAAATATATCAAAACATTAATTTGGAAATTCCATTTTAATGTTTTTTTAATCTCTATTTAGTAAATTTTGAAATCTTTTCATTATTTATTAATGAGGTAATAAATATGAAAAATCAAAATAAAAAATTTAAACATGTTCTAAATGATTATGATGTTGAGTGAGTTGAAATTCACAATTATGATTTATCTGCTAAATTAAAAGATAAAATAAAGATAGAAAAATCAAATAATATTGAAAAAGCAAAGGAATCTAAAATGGTCAAAAATAGTAAAACTGATACAATTCTTGAAGTTGTTCTAAATTTAAAAGAAGAATTTAATGATTTAAAAACTAGAGTTGTAAACTTAGAAAATAATTTTAATAGTTTTAAAATTGAAGTAAGAGAAGAATTTAATAAAGTTAATTCTCGTCTTGATAAACTTGAAAAGGACGTAAATATTTTTAAATCTCAAGCTATAAAACATGGATGAAATGTTTAAAGATATTTTTTAATTTATAAATTGATAAAAAATAATACTAATTTTATGATTTTTGATATGAATGAATTTGAATAATGTAAGTTTCAATTGCTGTGAAAATTATAATTATGGTCATTATTACAACATTGGTTTTAAGACATAGAAGAAAGAAAATTTAAATATATTAAAACATTAATTTGGAAATTCCATTTTAATGTTTTTTTAATGTCTATTTAGTGAATTTTGAAATTTTTTCATTGTTTATTAATGAGGTAATAAATATGAAAAATCAAAATAAAAAATTTAAACAAGTTCTAAATGATTATGATGTTGAATCAGTTGACATTCAAAATTATGATTTATCTGCTAAATTAAAAGATAAAATAAAGAAAGAAAAGTCAAATAATATTGCAAAAGACAAGGAATCTAAAATGGCCAAAAAAAGTAAAACTAATACAATTCTTGAAGTTGTGCTAAATTTAAAAGAAGAATTTAGTGATCTAAAAACTAGAGTTGTAAACTTAGAAAATAATTTTAATAGTTTTAAAATTGAAGTAAGAGAAGAATTTAGTAAGGTTAATTCTCATCTTAACAAGCTTGAAGATGATGTTCACATTTTAAAAACCGATGTTAATGTATTAAAACAAGATGTGAATTCACTTAAATCTGAAGCTATAAAGCATGGATGGAATGTATAATTTTATTTATTAAAATAATTAATTATTGAATAATTTTTCAATTTGATCAATCAATCATTTTGACCTAGACTATAATATTTTTTTTAAATAAAAAAATATCAATCTCTTTATCATAATTAAATTTGAATTATCTATAAATGGTAATCTAGAATAGTTTGTGTAAAGTATCTTTCTCCTTGCAGGGCTAGATACTTTTTTCTAGCTCTTAATTTATACCATAAAATTATGGTAAATAAAATTCTTCTTTAAATATGTTTAAACCACAATTAAAGTGTTGCACTTGTTAATTGAATAAAGAATGACTTGAGCTATATCCTCAAGTCATTTGTATACAAAAAACTCGGAGCACAAAATGATTGGAACGATTTTGAGAAAAATAGAGATATTTTTATGCTCCGAGCAACCAATAAATAGGTTGTAATAATTTTAACACAAATTAAAGATAGTAACATTAAAACAATTTTATTCATGAAAAATTACATTATTTAAAATTTTTAGGACTGTTTTTATATTAAATTAAAATAAATCAAATGTTAAATGATTTACAAAATTTTCATTACCATCATTTACAAAATATGGAAAAAATACTTTTATTTGAATCATTCTAATTGCAGGTAAAGAAAAACCAACAACATTTAATTTTTTAGCTAATGTATATACATTTAATTTAACAGTATATTCACCATTATATCCATCAAAATTTACAAATTTATTAATTATTTTACTAACATCATAATTATATGTAGTGTAAAATTGAGATAATTTAACATATTCAACTCCAGCATGTCATTCATATTGTGAATTGGATACTCAATTATCACTTACAGTATTTAATATATCATTTTTAATAGTGTTTTTTTCGCTATCAGATAATGAATTAATTTTAACTGAACCATTTAATTTTGAATTATAATCAAATGCTGGTAAGGTATATTGATTTAAAACAGAATTATCAGGTTTATAATTTAAATCTGAATCTCAAATATGATAAAATATTCCATTTACATATTTTGAAAGAACTTTTGCAACTCCAGTAATTGCTCCTTTAGGAGTATTACGATATCATTTTTCACAACTATGTTTCATATTAACATCATATTTTTCATGTCCTATAGCTTGTCATGATAAACAATTTAAATTTAATTTTTGCTTAATATTATATTTGACATAATCATTAATGTCTAGTGTATATTTAACATAATCACCCTTTATAATTGAAATTTTTTTAGGTATATTTTTTGTTATAAAATTTTTATTTAAGGAAATTGAACCTAAATCAATTGTAAAATTCGGAAACAAATCGTAAATTTTAGTTACTAAAAAGTTTAAATTCATACCATACTTAAATATGGCACTATAATTTAATGTTAAAAAATGATCAGAATAAGACGCAGTTGAAAAACCACTTGAAACAGTTATTGAATTTAAAAAATCTTTATAATATATTAAGTTACCATTATCATCTACTGGATTTGCAAAGACATAAAAAAAGCCTGATAATGTATCTTTATTTAAAGAAGTATTGTTAAAAATAAAGGTATTTAACATCTGTCCAATTGTAGATTTTTCATTTGTATTAAATAAATTTAATAATAATGATTTTAAATAATTAACTCCATTATTAGTTTTAATTAAATTTATTATAAAATCAATGATTCTAGTATTTTTAAAGGTTTCAATGTTAGTTAATTTTAAGATTTCAATAATATCATTTAGGATTGTATTTGTAGGTAATAATGATAATAAATCAACATCATGTTCAATAACAAATGATAATAGACCCAATTTCTTTAAATCATCTAATGATGAAATAATATTAGCTGGTAATTTATTAGCAAGTAGTTTTTGAATTGTTGTAATCATCATATTGATTGGTAAAGATTGCAAAGTCTTAATAATTGATACAATATTTTCAGCATCATTAGGTATAAAATATTCTATTAAATTAATTAAACCATTAATAGCTTCTTTATTATTAAAAATTGCTTTTAAATTTTTGTCTTCAAATAACACTTGAAATAAACTTGTTGTTTTTAAATCTTTTCTAATTGATTGAGTAATAATATTATTAATTAAATTAGCAATTATGTTAGCATTGTCAACTATAAAATTATATATGATTTCATTATTGGTAATTTTTTGCAATAATGTTTGAATATAATCAATGTTTACTTTTAAAAAATTTAATTGATCCATTGTATGATTATTGACATCATTTTTAATATCATCAATAGTTAAAGTATTAAAATTATCATTAACTAATTTTGCCACATTATTATAGTTGGCATCGATATTTGTATAAAAATAATCTGTATATAAAATATTATTTTTTAAAACGTAACTATTGTTAATATTATCATCCACAATTACTTTGTAATTATTATTAAAATTAATTTGAAGTTTATATTGAATTGTAGTAGAAACATTATTAATTGAAGTTGAATTATTAATAAGTTGAATGCTAATTATATAATCAGTTTTAAAAAATTCATTTAATTTATTTTTAATTGTATTTAGAACATTATCAACTTGATCATAATTATTGATTGTATTAAATTGAGTTTGAATAATATTAGAAATACTATCCAATGAAGAACTAATATTTAAAATTTTAGTTTCAAAATTATGATTAATTGTTAATAAATTGTTATTTAGAGTAGCTAAATTACAATCATCAGATAACTTGTAATTGTTACCACTTAATATTAATTCAAGTTTATAATAAATATTATTATCAATTGTTTGAGACAAAAAATTTACATTGCTAACAACAATGCCAAGTTGTTGAAAATAAGTTATTATAGTATTTTTAATTTCATTTTTAGCAGAATCATCTAATTGAGTAACAACAAATTTATCATTTATTAAATTTATAAGATTACTAATTATATCGTCATTCATAATTACAATATTATCGTCAACATTAGTGTCATTTGATGAATCATCATTAACATCGTTATCAGAATCATTGGATGAATCATCATTAACATTGTTATCAGAATCATTTGTTGAATCATCATTAAGATCGTTATCAGAATCATTGGATGAATCATCATTAACATTGTTATCAGAATCATTTGTTGAATCATCATTAACATTGTTATTATTATCATCTACAACATTATTAGTGTTATCTGATGATGTATTATTATCATTTTTACTACATGAAGTTAAAATTCCCATTGTTGCAAAAGATGAAACTAATGAAAATGATGATAATATTAAAAGCATTTTTTTTATTTTCATAAATATATATTCCTAATTTTCATATATAATTTTACAAAAAAAATCTAAAAACCTCATCAATATTTAATAATAATTATGATTGTTATTTTAAAATAAAGTCATGATTTGATAGTTATAACATCTATAATTTTATAAAATTAAGATATATATTGTGACCACTTTATATTTAAAAATATTACAAATAAATAACGAAAATGAACCATTTTATAAAAAATAGAATTTCTCCATAAAATTTTAAATAGGAGAATATAAAATGAAACCATTTTCAATAAATAAATACAAAACTTCAGATTTTGAAATAAAAAGATTATTAATTTTTGAATTTTTATCTAAATATAGAGAAATTAAAGATAAATCAAAGTTCAAAAATAAAGAAGTATTGTTTTTATATTTATCATCAAAATTTAGCTTAAGTAAAAGTCAATCTAAATGATTGATTAAAAAATTTACAATCATCAATTCAAAAATAGATATTCTAAAATTTATTAAACATCAAAATTCTTTTAATATACCTCACAATAAACAACAGATTTAATTGTTCAAAAAATTATCAATGATTTCAAAAAATATTGTTTTTTAAAATCTTATCATTTAATGTTCTTCTAGATAAATCAAGAAAATAGCAAATTAAACTTTTATTAAATCTTTTCTTAGATTTTTTAAAATTTTCTTTGATTGTAATAGCAGTCAAACATTTTGACTTAATTTTTTGTTGTTCTTCTTTTTCTTGTTCTAATTGATCAATACGTTCTTTTAGAGATTCAATAATTATTATCAACTCATCACGATCTAATTTTTTAAATTCTTTTTTATAATCAAATTTTTTATTTTGCTCTATTTTTTTTCTAGCCATAGCATTTATTTTATATTCCTTATTTTTTATAAAATTTCTATAATTAATTGTATCTAATTTAATATAAGAATAAACACTAAGTCCAGTTAATTTTTTAACTCTATTTTTAAGGTTTCCTCAATAAAATCTAAAAGTACTGCTTTCAGTTCATCCAACAGATAATTCCTGCTCGTATAGCTCTAATGGATTTACATCATGCTGAATTTTTTTAATAATAATTGCAGTTTGATATGGTCTATGTCAATTTCCCATTTTCGCCTCTTTTCTGGGCAAATTATCTCAAACTCTCTATATGAATAAAAAAACTCTGGACCAATGGCCAGAGCGAATTCGAGATAAACTCTTGTCTCGACTTAGTATCATTATTATGTAGTCATGCTATAGGAGATACTAAATTCCTATAACATTATTATTATAACATAATTTCATATTCTTTGTAAATATTTCCTAATTCATCAGTTTCAATTAATTTATAATTCTCTATTAATGATGATGTTGATAAAAGGATTCTATCAAATCTTAATTTATAATTTTCACAAACAGGTTTTATTTCTATTCTTAATTGTTTTCCATCAGAAACCCCTATGTAATAAAACAACTCATTGGTATTTTTATCCTTAAACATTGTACCATTATTGATTTCTATGTATTTAGGATTAGAAATATTCATTTCTTTTAATTTTTGATTTAATTTATTATTATCAATTGTTAATTGTGTGGTTTTTTTATTATATGTTAAAACTTTTTGATTTATAGGAACACACACATATTTATCATTATCATTTTTATAAATTCTAATTGATAATGCCTTTAAACTTTTTAAAATGGATTTATTATTATGCTCTTTTAACAATATTGTATTTTTAGGAGTTATTTTATCTCTAATTATTTTTATTTTTCTAATTTTAAATTCAGTATTATTAGCTATATTTTTAATAATTACAAAATTAGGTTTTTCAATATTGAATTGATCTTTCATATATAAAACAAACGGATTAGATTTTTTATCACTATATTGTTTATATATTGTTTGTAATAATTCAAATATATTAGGTTGATTATTATATAATGGAATTTTATTTAAGTCTTTATTTTCTAAGAAGAATTTATCCATATTTTTAATATCATTACCTAATAAGTCTAAATAAGTAATAATATTACCTTCAGTTTTATCTTTATTTCAATCAACTGAATATAATGTTTCATCTGATAATGGAACATTATTTTTTCTAGTTAGCATTCTAGAGAATAATATTTTATTACTATTAGAATTTTTAATGATTTCTTGACTTTCTTCATTATATCTTCAATTGTATGATTCTAATTGGATTCCAAAATTTTTGATAATATCATCTTTATCATTATATTTTAGAATTTTAAACACATCTTGAACTTCACCAGTTTCATTATCAATAAGTTTACTACCATCAAAACTAAATTCATTATTCATTGTTTTAGTTTTGATCTTTTCATTACACTTGTTTAATAGTAATTTAGTTTTATGGTTCATACCTAAAAAACAAATAATTGATGCGTCAATTGCATGATGACAATATAAATCACGATTTTTAGGAACTCTTGAAATTCTTTTGCCATTAATTTCCTTAACAAATAAATTATATCTTGCAAAATTAGTTAATTGACCACGAACAGTTTTTACTTTTACATGACCATACAAATCTTGATTTTTGTCAAAGAAATCTTGTAAAAGGTTTAATGTCAATCTAGATGCATATCTTGTATCTGATATATTTCTACCAATAAACCCTTCAGGATCTTTTAGTGGATTACCTTTATATACTAAATTTTCATATTTTTCTTTATTAATTAATTCTTGTGAATATAGTTTATATACTCTTTGCTCAAAATCTTGAAATTTTGCTTTTGATTCTAATCACTGATATGGTGTAAAGTCTAATTTATCTTTATTATTATATGAATGAGTTAAAACTTTGTTATTCATTGAATCATCAGCACTAATACTAAATGGAATAATATGATCTATATCCACCAAATTAGTACCTCTCATAATTTCATCAAATGTAATTTCACTATTATCATAAATATCTCTATGTTCTTGTTGCTTTCACAATTTGATTCTTAATTTTGTTGCACTATTAATAGGAGTATCATCAGCAAGATTAAATTCTTTTTTGAAATTCTTAATTATTTCTTCATTCTTCTTATTAGCAATTCTAATCGATTTTGCTTCTTCAGCAATATTTTTATCCCTTGCTAATTCAATTGTAATATTATCAATATCAAATTGTTTTGAGTATTTTTTTAAAATTTTGTTTAGCACATTTATTGTTTGAGTTAATGCTCTTTTTGCAGTTGGAGAAATAATTGCATCTTGATAAATATTATGTGATAAATATTTTCGAAGATAAACATTATTTTTTTCATTTTGAATCATAATTTCATTAAAGAAAATCATTTGATTCTTGTTTGAATCTAAATTACTTTTTCAATAATTAATATATTCCTTCATGGCTTTATATGATAAAGAATGAGTATCCATTACTTTCTTTACTCCATTTTTACCAATTAAAATTTCAAGCGATTCTTCCTTTACATGAGGATATTTATTCAAAATATTTTCTTTTCTTTTTAAAATATCCGTAGTTTTTAATAATTCAAATATTTCTTGAGCTTTATTGATTATGTTCATATCTCACATATTAGCATTTTCATCAATAATATTTTCAAGAAGCATAAAATAAAAAATTTGTTTATAATTTGTTAATTCAGTAATTGTTGGTTTATCTCCACTGACTCTAAATCCAAAAATATCATCTTTGGTAATATTTTCAAAACCTAAATTATCTTTTTTAATTTTCACTAATTTTGTAGGAGATAACTTGTAATCTTTATTTTTATGAATATCAATGTTATAATTATTTAAGATTTCTTCTTTGTCATGTTCAGTTAATTTTTTATTAGTATCACGATAAAAATAAATATTACTTAAATCATTTAATAAATTAAAAATTTCTGAAAATGGTGAATTTTTGGCTCCCCTATTTTCTTCTTTATAATATGTACATTTTCCTACTAATCCATCTCAAAGATTATCAAATGATTTGAAGATTTGACCATTTTTATCTAATCTATATAACCCATATTTGGTTGGACTTTTTTCACTACCTGGTCCTTCACTAAAATCTCTAATTGTTGTAAATAATTTTTTATACTCATTTACAAATTCAGGATTTAAATAATTATTGATACTTAAAATTTGGTCAATTTCATTCAAATATTGTTGATAACTATAATTATTTGAATTTGGTGAGTTTTTATAATAACCATTTTCTAAATAAAAATTATATAATTCAACTGATGGAAGAATATTTAAATCAATTTTATGATCAACAATATTATCTTCAGTTATAAAGAAGAAGCCTCTATGATGTAAATAATGAAATAATATAAACAATAATTGATTTTCTGGAATTCTTTCTTTTAAGGCTTTTACTTTTAATTCAATTGGATTATTTACATTGAATTTAGTAATATCAATACTTAAAAGTGGGTCAACATCATTTTTATTTTGACAATAACCATATTTAACTAATAACTTTTTAAGAGATTCTTTTCTTGTGGCAATTCTTCTAATTCTTCTTCTTGATGCTCTTTTTATTCTTCTAGTCGCATTTTTTAAAGTTCCATCTTTTGCACTAGCAACATCATCAAATAATCTAACTCCCATTTGTTGAATATTATTATCTTCATCAATTATGGAATATCCAACTGAAGCAACTCCTATATCTAATCCTATATTAATTTTCTTTTTCATTTATCTCTCCTTAATCCAATAATACACTAGTAATTATTATATTATTGTTTTTGAGTGAATGAATACATAAAATCTAAATTAAAATTGTCATTATATTAACAATAGAGTTAATTTTAGAGTTAATATATAACTCTATTAGAAATTAAAAAATTTCTAACATATTGAAATATCAATAATATTTTTAAAAAAATACTAATCACTATATAGCTTATTTTATAACTCTATAAATTTAGTTAAAATTTATCATTATTTATAATTAGATATATTATTGATAAATTTAATTGTTATATAGTATATATTTTAGATATTAATAACACATATAATTTTTGTTTTTAGATTTGTAAATTTAATAAAAAAATAAAAATATCATAAAATATAAGTAATTAAAATATTATTTTTTATTGATAATTAATTTAGGGAGGATTATTTATGAATAAAGATATTAAAACATTGTCAAAATGATTGGTTACCAAAGGTAATGATTCATTATTAAGAATCCAAAAATTATTATTCTTTATAAGAGTAAGTGAATTAAAAAATAATGATACTGACAATAGTTATTTTAAACATAATTATAATTTTCAAGCATGAATGTATGGTCCAGTAAGTAGAGAAAGTTTTGTTTTTCTTCAACCATGGTTTAATGAAACTAATGAATTAGAAGCCTACATATTAGATAAGAATGAAATGAAAGAAATAGATGATAGATATTTAAAATATTACAATGAATATGATAAATATTCAACAAGAGAATTAGTGGATTTGAGTCATAAAAATAAAGCATG
>CALUPI010000015.1 GCA_944322645.1 uncultured Ureaplasma sp. | reverse complement strand
AAGGTGCTACTTTCAGTTCATCCAAGAGATAATTCCTGCTCATATAACTCTATTGGATTTACATCATGCTGAATTTTTTTAATAATAATTGCTGTTTGATATGGTCTATGTCAATTTCCCATTTTTGTTTCTTTTCTGGGCAATTTATCTCAAACTCTCTAAATAATAACAAAAAACAAGTGCTATAAACATTAAAGCACTTGTTTACAAAAAGTTAAATAAAATTATAAATAACTTTTCAAAATGAATAATATATAATTCTATATGTTACTATTAAAGAACTGGGAAGCACATAATTAATACAGGATGATTATATGCATCAGGAGATCCATCGTGAGAAGAAAATCAATATGGTTTATCTATATCAACATCTGGATTTAAAGTTTGATTAAACATATTACTATAAGAGAATAATACATCATCGAAATTTATAGAAAGTTGAATTCATTGATCTGAACTATAGTTAGTACCGAAATAATCACCAAACTTTAAACCTGAATTTGAATCTAATGTAATTAAACTACTATTATTCATAATTTCAATGCTTGAAACTTTATGAACACTACTACCAAGATGAGAATTTAAGGATGTTGTTAAAGCTTGTTCTACATCTTTATTTGTAAAACTATTAAATCCTTTTGATGGTGAATATTGACTTCAATCTACATCATTTCTTAAATCAGCAAACATATCAAAAGCTAAATTCTCAATATCATTAATATATGTTGCATCAGCATTAGTAGTAATATTTTTAATTACTAAACCAGTAGTACCTTCATATTCAGTAACAGTAACATTATCAATACTACCATTAATAAGAGTTATTTTATTAATAGTTTGATTTGTTGATTTATCTTGTAATTGAACAAATGCAGTTCCCTTTAATTTATAAGTAGTTGGATCAACACTAAAATCCAAACCTCAATTACTTAATGATGAAACTTTAAATGAAAAATTATTAGGTAATAAATTATTAATTTGACTTAATGCAGTATTATAATTTTCATTCATACCATATCAAGGGTTAGCTTTTGAATATACTCAATATTGTTGTGTTACATTGTTTATAATTTTTAATAACTCTGTTATGTCAGAATCAGATAATGAAATTGAAGTATTTGAATCACCTATCATATTATAAATTCCAGTTGTAATTGGAGCCTTAGTTACTAAAGTCTTGCCATTTGCAGTAAAGTTATCATAAGTTCCAGTAACTGTTTGTTCAAAAGTGATTGTGACTGGCTTTGCATCTTTAAAAGTTGAACCGTTAACAAGTGTAATATCAACACTTGTAACTTTGCCACCAAGTGGTCCTACAATAGCATTAATGGCTTCTACTAATCCAGATTCAATACTTGCTTCATCATTAATATCAGTTCAACTTGAATTTACTTTTTCTTTAATTGCAGCATAAATATCTGCATCAACACTACTAAAATCAAATCCATTAGTAGTCATACTATTGTAAATTCCAGTAGTTAAAGGTGTAATTGAAGTTAAAGTGCTTTCACTTGCAGAAAAATTAGTATAATTACCAATTACATTTTTGTTAAATGTAATTGTAATAGGGATTGCATTTTTATAAGTATCACCTTCCACTAAAGTAATTGCAAATGAAACAACATGAATACCCAATGGTTCTACAATATTATTAATATCGTTTTTTAAAGCTGCAGAAATATTTTGTTGTTCATTAATATCAACTCATGATGAATTAACTCTAGCTTTGATTGCATCTCAAATTTGTACTTCTACACTACTTAAATCAGAACCATTTTCAGTCATATTATTATAAATACCAGTAGTTAGAGGATAAATTGAAGTTAAAGTACTGCCACTGGCATTGAAATATGTCTTAGTTCCAGTTACATTTGTATCAAATGTAATTGTAATTGGCATTGCATCTTTAAAAGTTGTACCATCCACTAAGTTAATACTTACACTACTTACAGTTGCACCAATTGGAGATGTAATTTCATTAATTGAATTAACTAATTGAGCCTCAATATCAGATTTTTGGTTAATATCCTCTCAATAACCATTGACAACTTTTTTAATTGCACTTCAAATTTGTGATTCTACACTACTTAGATCTAAACCATCAGGAGTCATATTATTATAAATTCCAGTTTGGATTGGGGCTTTAGTTACTAAAGTCTTGCCACTTGCAGTAAAGTTATCATAAGTTCCAGTAACTGTTTGTTCAAAAGTAATTGTGATTGGGTTTGCATCTTTAAAAGTTGAACCGTTAACAAGTGTAATATCAACATTTGTAACTTTGCCACCAAGTGGTCCTACAATATTATTAATTGCTTCTACTAATCCAGATTCAATTGTTGATTCTTGAGTGATATCAGTTCAGTTTGAATTTACTTTTGCTGTAATTGCAGCATAAATATCAGCATCAACGCTACTTAGATCAATTTTACTATTATCATTACCTTTATTAAGTAATGTGACTAATGTTGGAGTTAAAATTCCAGCTGAAATTGCTAAAAACGTTAATGAAGAAATTAAAAATAATTTTTTAGATTTTTTTTTCATAATAAATAACATTCCATTTCCATAAAATTAATATTTTTATATATTATATTAAAAAAATCTAAATGAAATTAAGAAAATCTAAATGAACATATTAAAAAATAACAAAAATGAACCATTTTATAAAAATAGAATTTCTCCATAAAATTTTAAATAGGAGAATATAAAATGAAACCATTTTCAACAAATAAATACAAAACTTCAAATTTTGAAATAAAAAGATTATTAATTTTTAAATTTTTATCACGAGTTTTATCTAAATATGGAGAAATTATAGATAAATTAAAGTTCAAAAATAAAGAAGTATTGTTTCGCACTTATTATCAAAATTTGGTTTAAGTAAAAGTCAATCTAAACGATTGATTAAAAAATTTACAAGCATCAATTCGAAAATTGATATTCTAATATTTATTAAACATCAAAATTATTTTAATATTCCTCACAATAAAACAACTGATTTAATTGTTCAAAAAATTATCAATGATTTCAAAATATTATGAAGAATCAAGCAGCATTGATAAATTGGGAAATGAGGTATTTATCCCATTTACACTTAAAGATTTTTATTACTCATTTGAATATCAGCAAAGCTACAATTGTATAAGAACCATTTTAATAAAGCATAATTTAGTTTGACATTTTGCATACAAATCAACCAAAAAGCTTATTAAGCAGAATTTAAAATTCAACAATTCTAACATATGTGAGGATTTTCTTAAAATGGCTAACCAAGACTTAAATTACAAATTATCCCAACATTCAAAACAAATTAAAAAACAGCGTTTATTTGGTGAGGTTGTTGAAATTGATGGCTGTATTATTCATGATTGAATTCCTAAAATTGGTAAATGCAATATTTTAGCAACAGTTGATTCTTCCACAGGCATGATGTTATCAGCTACATTAGATTGACAAGAAACAAATGACAGCTATACAGAGGAAATTATTAGATTAGTTAATAAATATGGATTACCAAAGCAAATATATGGTGATAAAAGAAGAAGTATTTTCACTGATGGAATTAATCAAACAAAAATTACTAGACTATTGATTAATTTAGGTGTAATTGTAAAATGTGAATCTTACCCCCAAACATAAACCAAATGTTGAAGGAAATTGAAAATTGCTTCAACAAATATTACCTAATTATTTACATCGAAAGAACATTAATACATTTTGTGAATTTAAATATTTTGTAGAAAACAAATTGTGTGATTGATTTAATCCAATATTTAGCTGGAAAATAATACTATAAATGTTGTCAAATAAGTTGATCTGGATACATTTAAAAAATTATTTCTGTATAACTGAAACCAAAAAAGTTAGAGTTGGAAATTATATTGAAATTAGAAACGGTTATTATGCTTCATTTAATGACAAAAACCAAAGAATTGCTATGAAAGAAAATGGTTATATTAATGTTTATGAAAACTTATTATCAAATCAAAGTAAAGATTTGTTTGTTAAAAGAGTAAATCAAAAATATTATTTAAAACCAATTGATATTTTAATCGAATCAATTAATTGGGATATGCTTAAGTTTGACTCACCATTAAATGATCAGGATGAACTTATAATTAATTTAAAAGATGAAATATGACACTTAAAGAAGAAAATGAAATATTGAAATTAATTTGTTATGAAAGTGGAATTCGAAGTTAATTCTACTAATTTTAATCTATAATTTTCTTATTTTTGCTTATTTTATTGACAAAAATTTATAATTTTATAGAATTAAAAATAATAGAGAGTAAATTAAATTTCATCTTATTTTTGAATTTTTAATTTATGGGTCATTTTTGCTATTTTTTAACAAAATTTAATTAATTATTTAATCAATTATATCAATTTTAATAATAACAAAAAAACAAGTGCTATATACATTAAAAGCACTTGTTCACAAAAAAGCAAAATAAAATTATAAATAACTTTTCAAAATGAATAATATATAATTCTATGTGTTACTATCAATGAACTGGGAAACACATAATTAATACAGGATGATTATATGCTTCAGAAGATCCATTGAAAGTAGAAAATCAAAATGGTTTATTTAGATCTGCATCTGGATACATAACTTGATTAAACATATCACTATAAGAGAATAATACATCATCAAAATGTATAGCAAGTTGAATTCATTCTTTTGAACTAAATTTAGGACCAAAATAATCACCAAACTTAAAATGTGGATTTGAATTTAATCTAATTAAATTACCATTATTCATAATTTCAATGCTTGAAACTTTATGAACACTACTACCAAGATGAGAATTCAAGGTTTTTGTTAAAGCTGAATTTATATCCTTACTAAAATTTGCAAAACCTATTGAGGGTTTATAATAATAATCTCAATTTACACCATCTATCAAATCATGTCACATACTATAAGGTAAACTCGTATTCGATATATCATTAATATATGTAGCATCAGCTTTAGTAGTAATATTTTTAATTACTAAACCAGTAGCACCATTATATTCAGTAACAGTAACATTATCACTATTATTACCAGTAAGATTTATTTTATTAATAATTTGATATGTTGATTTATCTTGTAATTCAACAAATGCAGTTCCCTTTAATTTGAAAGTAGTTGGATCAACACTAAAATCCAAATTTCAATTACCTAATGATGAAACTTTAAATGAAAAATTATTAGGTAATGAATTATTAATTTGACTTAATGCAGTATCATAATTATCAATACCATAACAAGGGTTGGCTTTTGAATATACTCAATATTGTTGTGTTACATTGTTTATAGCATTTAATAACTCTGTTATGTCAGAATCAGATAATGAAATTGAAGTATTTGAATCACCTATCATATTATAAATTCCAGTTTGGATTGGAGCCTTAGTTACTAAAGTCATGCCACTTGCAGTAAAGTTATCATATGTTCCAGTAACTGTTTGTTCAAAAGTGATTGTGATTGGCATTGCATCTTTATAAGTTGTACCGTTTACAAGTGTAATATCAACACTTGTTACTTTTCCACCA
The DNA here is from genome assembly GCA_944322645.1 of uncultured Ureaplasma sp. Classification (GTDB taxonomy): domain Bacteria; phylum Bacillota_I; class Bacilli_A; order Mycoplasmatales; family Mycoplasmoidaceae; genus Ureaplasma. The sequence goes on along the minus strand of CALUPI010000015.1, from coordinate 601 downwards.
AGTGGTTCTACAATAGTATTAATTGCTTCTACTAATCCAGATTCAATTGTTGATTCTTGAGTGATGTCAGTTCAAGATGAATTTACTTTTGCTTTAATTGCAGCATAAATATCAGCATCAACACTACTTAGATCTAAACCATTAATAGTCATATTATTATAAATTCCAGTTGGAATTGGAGCCTTAGTTACTAAAGTCTTGCCACTTGCAGTAAAGTTATCATATGTTCCAGTAACCGTTTGTTCAAAAGTGATTGTGATTGGCATTGCATCTTTATAAGTTGTACCGTTTACAAGTGTAATATCAACAGTAGTTACTTTTCCACCAAGTGGTTCTACAATAGTATTAATTGCTTCTACTAATTCAGATTCAATTGTTGATTCTTGAGTGATGTCAATTCAAGATGAATTTACTTTTGCTTTAATTGCAGCATAAATATTAGCATCAACACTACTTAAATCAAAACCATTTTCAGTCATATTATTATAAATACCAGTAGTTAGAGGCTTAATTGAAGTTAAAGTATTGCCACTTGCATTAAAATATGTCTTAGTTCCAGTTACATTTGTATCAAATGTAATTGTAATTGGCATTGCATCTT
>CALUPI010000014.1 GCA_944322645.1 uncultured Ureaplasma sp. | reverse complement strand
GGAATTATCTCTTGGATGAACTGAAAGTAGCACCTTTTGATTTTATTGAGGAAATCTAAAAAATAGAATTAAAAAATTAACTGGACTTAGCGTTTATTCTTATATTAAATGAGATACAATTAATTATTAGAGAGTGTGAGATAATTTACCCAGAAAAGAGGCAAAAATGGGAAATTGACATAGACCTTACCAAATGGGAATTATTATTAAAAAAATTCAGTATGATGTAAATCTATTAGAGTTATATGAACAAGAATTATCTCTTGGATGAACTAAAAGTAGCACCTTTAAATTTTATTGAGAAAATCTTAAAAATAGAGTTAAAAATTAACTGGAGATAGAGTTTATTCTTATATTAAATGAAATACAATTAATTATAGAAATTTTGTAAAAATAAGGAATATAAAATAAATGCCATGGCTAGAAAAAAAATGATTATAAAAAAGCATTTAAAAATTAGATCATAATGAGTTAATAATATTATTGAATCACTAAAAGAACATATTGATCAATTAGAACAAGAAAAGAAAGAACAACAAAAAATTAAGTCAAAACGTTTAACCACTATTACAATTAAAGAAAATTTTAAAAAATCTAAGAAAAGCTTTAATAAAAGTTTAATTTGCTATTTTCTTGATTTATCTAGAAGAACATTAAATGATAAGAGTTTAAAAAACAATATTTTTGGATCTAGAAAAATAAGAAAAGATTCTATTTCTACAACTCCTTTATTGTGTTTATTAGTATGAGATTCATTTAATAACAGTAATGGTATATATTGTCAACGTGGGGGTTCATAAAGATATTGTTAACAAAGGGTTTAATTACACATTAGGTGTAGTTTCATCTGCAATAAGAAGATGTAATTTATATGCAAATGAACTAAAAGTTAAAAAGAAAAAATATGAACTTAAAAATATTTCTTTTCCAAGATGTTATTTAGTTTTAAAAAATAATCTTGTTAATTATAAACCTAGTGAAATATTCTCAATTGATTTTTCTCAAATAGAAACGATAGAGAGTAAAATGTGACTTCAAGGAGCTAGAGATATAATTAGTGGAAAAATTGAATTTTTAGAATTATGTAAAGACCAAACAATAAAGACTGTCTTAAAACATTATCGAAAATTACCAATGACTACTAAAATTACCCCAAACTTCAAACAGTCCTAAATTAATAGTTATTCAATATTATTATTTCCTAATAACAATGTTGAACAGATTTAGATTAATTTCAATATTTTAATCTAATGAGGTTACTATAATGAAAATATTTATATAATAAATTGAATATATTCAATAAATACCAAAATTTTACTTAATCAACTAATACTGCATGATCTCCAATCAACATAAGATAATTTAAATAAAGATTGTTGTTATCTTTGGTTACAATTTTTACATTTATGTCTTTAGTTTTATTTAAATAATATTTGTATAAAACATTATTCATAATTGTTTTATAGCTATAAGCGGAAGCTGTATCTACTAATTTATTATCAATATATACATCAAATTTAGCACCAAAATTATTGCTTTGTCCCACAATAACAAAACCATCTGTATTTTTTAAATTAAATTCAATTATATTATTTTTAGAATTGGAAAATAAATAATTATTATTCATGGCACTAATATTTTCATTATTTGAAGATTTTAGTTGTCATTTTTTACTAATTTTAATATTACTGTTATAAAATGAATAGGCATTACTTACTGGATTAAATGAATCAGTTGAACATCTAAATCATTGTCAAATTAAACCATAATAATTGTTATTAATTCCTACAATATGAAGAGACTTTAATGCAGCATCATTATCTAAATTAATATATGTTCATGATGCACTACGATTAGGATAATTTCCATCGTATAATTTTATTTCATTATTATTTTCATCAATACCTGTTACAACTATATTAGTTGGACGTGCATTAGGGTGATTATTAGTTCTGTGACCAAAAAATAAAGATTTAATTACAGTTGGTTCATTAAAATTTACAGTAAATTCAGATTTTGCAGAATTTGGACCATTATCATTATTTCATAATTCAAAATAACCATAATCCATATTGTTTAAATCATTTACATCTGAATATGGTGAAGATAAACTATATTGTTTTGGGTCTAAAATATCAAATTCATAATATTGGTTATAAATTTGATTAGACATAAAATTATTAAATTCATAATAATTAATTTTTCTATCTATATATTTAAAACTTAATAATTGCGTATCAGAATAATTTAGTTCATTAGAATTTGGAACAATTATATTGTCAAATAGATCAATTGACTCATTATTACATGTTAAATTTAAATTTAAATTTCCAGATCCGGCTGCATTAGCAATTATAATTTTAAAATCTATTGTTTGACCTTTTTTTAAATATGTTGATTCAAATATTTTAGACATTTTATTTTGTGAATAATAATCAGATTGAAATTCTAAAACATTATTGGCATAAAGTCTAATATAATCATCTCATGAGGCATTAAGTTGATATATACCATCATTTGGAGCAACAAACTTAAATTCAATTTTGCTGCCAGAATAACTATTGCTATATCCTTCATTTGATAATCTAGTATATGGAAGTAAATAATCATAATCATTTTTGGAATTATCAATATAATTTAATATTTCAATTGGATTAGTGATATTTTTCCCATTTAACAAATATACTTTTTGAGAAGCACCATTCGCCACTTGTCTAATTTTATATTTAAACTTATATCCAGGTACATAATTTTCAAGTTTACCATCAAAATTAGAAGGAATAAAAGTAATTTCAAATTCATCAATTTGATCAACACAATTGGGATTTGGAAAATAAGTTAATGTTCTATTTGAAGAATTATATTCTAATTTTCCACCTAATTTTGAAGTTGAATCAAATTCAATATCATTTCATTTAAAATTGGTATTTAATGAAATAAAATAATCATCTAATTTAAATACTTTTGGCTGACCAGCAACAATTTCAAATGGTGTAGCAACATCACCTGTATAAACATAATTATCATTAATTGAATCATAAATATAACTACCTGTTGAATATAAATTACCTACAAAATCTACAACTGGATATTTTTGTATTGAATCAATATAACTTTTATCAGTAGCAGATGCTGAATTATAATTTTCTGGTCAATCTCTTCATCATTTACCAAAATTTTCAAATGCTGGTCATAGATTAAGATGAGTAAAATCACTCAATTCCTTAATTTCTTTGGCACCTGATCAATTGCTATCATTACATGAACCATATACTGTATCATATCTTATATAGTCAGCTAAATTTTTTGGACCCATTAATCAAACTAATAATTGATAAATGTCAAATTCACCACCACCATCTTTTAAAATATCATAGATATCAATATATGAAGTGGAACGACATTGGAATCTATTACCATAAGAATTATCACGATATCCTGATCAATTTAGTTCATTTCTTCATCTAGTTGTATCACTAATTGCAGTCATAGCAATATGATTAGCGGGCTCATTTTTAGCATGATAAGTTCTTTTAAATAAAGCATCATTAAATTGAAAACCATGAGCAAGTTCATGTGATACAACATGTGGTCCTCAAGCATCAATTGTAAAACCATCTAAAGCATATGTTTCATTAAAAAAGGCATCAAAAACATCCCACTTTGGAATTCAACATTGATATGATGTCCCCCATGCCTCAACTCATTTTCATATATCATTTGTTGCTTTAATATCATGACGAATAATTGAAGTTCTTCCAGCAATATAATTTAACCAAAACATTAATTCATTTCAATATTTAAATATTTTATCTGGAAATACTAAATTTGAAATATCTACTCCTCCAAATCCATAATGTGAATCTTGTGGATAATTAAATACAAAATAATTAGAGTTTGCTTGAATGACAGGAGCTATTGAATTTGTTTTTGCTAATTCTTTATAATGATTTCAATCATCATTACTTGTGTAACCATCTTGATATAAAATATCTGGAATTGCTCCATCAACACTAAAATTCAAATCTAGACAATTTTTGTAACTAAAATTATCATTATTAATTGATAAATTATTTATATAAACACTTAAAGCACCACCAAATGGAGAACCTATTTTTAATTCTTGATTAGAGCTATCTAAATTAAATTCAGAGCATATAAAAGGATATCTATCACTAATTTGCGCACTATCCCCTTCAGGCCAATTTTCATTATAATTTTCATTAATTCAAAATTTGATAGCTCCAGGATTATTTTTTAGATATTCTCAAGTTGAGTCATCAAATTTAATAGTAATTACTTCACCAGCAGGACAATATAAACCAAGTCCAAGCATACCTGTACTATTTGTACCAATAGTAAAATGTCTTTTTATTGCCTTTATATTGTCAAAATTAAAGTCATAAAAGTTATCAGCTGCATGATGTTTCTTAAATGTTCCATTTTTAATTTCATTTTTAATTCAAGTCCCATCACTATATTTAACATTTATATCTGGAACTCTTTCATTATAAACTGCATCCATTCCATTTAATAATTTTGGATCAGAAGCAGTTCCAAACCATTTATTATCTCCATCTTCATAATTTCGATTATAACCAGGATATATAAAATTGTAAATATTATGGTATTTACTTCAAACTGGAGAATCATAATATTGATTACAAATATCTCTATCATATGATTCTAAATCTTCATAATAAAAATCACCAATTTGATAATAATTGTTATCTGCAGAGGATTGAGATGATACCAAATAATTATCATCATTAGATTGGTTTGGTGAATCATTGTTTTCTGATCTAGACAATTTTATAAAATATGGAGTCATACATATTGGTGTTACAACTATTGCAGCAATACCAATAAATGAAAAATATTTTAATTTTTTATTCATAAATTTAAATTTTGATATTTCAAAAACCTCCCTTTAAATTTAATTATATAAAATTTAATATTTTTGAATATATTTTTTAAAATTTTCAGGAATGTTTTGAGATTTCTAAGTAATAAAAATGTTAAATTAAAAAATAATGAAACATAACTAAAAAATTTCATAATTCATGTAAAAATTATCATATTCACACAATTTTTAAATCAAGAATAAATTGAATTAAAATACTAGAAATTAATTTATATTCATAAATAGTTCAATAGAAATCAAAATCATTAAATAAATATTTTTATTTTAGAATTTTAAATTAACAAAATATAGATAAACATGCATATTTGTAATATTAAATTTTAAAAAAATATAAAATAAAAAATTAAGAGATTATAATCATAAATTTTATAATAACCTTATTGTTGCTACAAATATTAAATAAATCGATTCATTAATTAAGAAAATTAAAACTAGATATTTTATTTGTTTTTTATGGTTGTACAAAGATTTGTTAAATTATTGTTTACTTACAAAAATGATATTTAACAGTATTTAATTATTAATCCAAAAGTAATATTATTAATAATTTTTAGTAATTATTAAATTTTATATTAATTCTAAAGATTAAAAATTACAATTAAAGTTATATGAAATATGTATTAAAAATCATTAACTTATTAGATAATTAGTGTTGGATTCAGAATTTTTAGACATTAAGAACTAAATTAACTAATAAAGTAAATTTAAATAAAATTACATTGATGTTTTGAAAAATATTATTAAATTTATATTTATTTTATACATGATCTTAAAATTCAAAAATTGTTATTTTGATAATTATTAATTCAATATAGACATAAAAATATTATATAGTTTTATTTATAATTAATTTGCTCTAAATATGTATAAATCTAAATTTGTAAATTATGTAAATTTGTTTTTTTTTTTTTTTTTTTTTTTTTTATTTTTTTAATGTAATTTAAAAATTTAATTAAAAGGTATGTTATGACAAAAAAATCAAAAATATTATTTTCTTTATTTTCTTTCTTAACCACATCAACTTTAATTGTTGTCCCTACA
>CALUPI010000013.1 GCA_944322645.1 uncultured Ureaplasma sp. | reverse complement strand
ATATATCTAATACAAGAGCAAAAATATTAATATTAGGAATTTGATACTTGATTGGATAAAAATTACTAAATGTTAATGAATACAAATTTGTCAATTTCTTATTTTTCAAAAATTGATTATCAGTATTATATGGAAAACATTTATCATTAATATTTTTATTTCATGAAGATAATTTTGCATTTTGAGTAGCCTCAACTTGTGCTTGATTTAAAATAGATGATAAGATACCATTAACCCATTCAAAAGAATCATTTCAATGAACACCATCATAAAAATTAAAGTCATTATTTTTAAATTGATATTTTGAATTTGAAACTGGATTGGATTCTTTATATTTACCACTATAACTACAGCTAGTTAGTATAGGTGTACTAATTGAAGAAGTTAAAATTATCCCACACGTTATCATTAATCCAATTTTTCAACTTTTTTTCATATTTAAAACACATTAGTCCTTGTTAAACCAGTTTTTTTATCTTCAATTGTGTTATTTACATTTTTGACTTGTTCTACTAAATTATGATTAATTTGGTTTGTTTCAACAAGATATTTTGAATTTTGACTAACCCTTTTAACACTATTATCTAAAACTAAAAAATTATATTTTATACTATCTTGAATTGATCTTAATGATTTAATTATCCCTTTATATTGATCATTACGTTTATTAAAGATGTTAACACTTATTACAATACATACAAATAGGGCAATACTAAAAATGACACTTAAAATAAACTTAAGATTTGAATTTTCTAATGATGAAAAAGCGTTAATAAGAATCATAATTAAATAATTATAAAAACAAAATAATACAACAGTTATAATTATGGTTAAATACTTATTTTTAATTTCTTTAAACCATAATTTAATTTTTAAATTATCATCACTAAAAGCAAATACACCTGCAAATGGTGCAGTAACATATAAAATCATGATTTCAATAAGTTTTTGAAAAAATGTTCACATTAAATATAAATAAGTTATCATGATGGTATTTATAACAATAAATTGAACAAAGAAATTATAACTCTCAATATATTCAACACTTGGTGGATTAAAATTAATAATATCTACATTAGTGTTTGCTAAATTTTGGCCTATTCCAATTGAATATAATTGTTTCATGAATTCATCATTATTTATATTAATTAAATTTAATTTTGTAAAAATTTCTGAAAACAAAACATCCATTAAAATTGTAATTACAAATAAAATTAAAGGTAAAAACATTAATAAAACTAAAGTGCCACCAAAATTTTTTCCAGCTTCTATTAATTTTTCTTTAATTCTTAAATCACTAAAATTAGCATTAATAGAAATAAATCTAATAACAAATGCAACTATCGAACAAAACAACATTATTATAAAAAAGTTAATATAAAAAATTGTTAAATATTCAAAATAACCACTAAATATTGGTGGATTATCACCATTATTGTGAAAAAATAAATTAAATGAACTACTTGATCCTTGGATAAGTTGCATTTGTCCTTTAACAAAAATTGTTCAAAAAAATTCAAGTAATCAAATATTATACATATATATTATTTAAAACTTACTCCAAACATATCAAATAAAACAGTTGGAACAGCAATTGTTGCAACTAAACTAATAAAAACTCCAATGCCTCATCATATCATTGCTTTAATTATTCTTCTTCTACCTTCAGGATCATCACTATATTGTTGTAATTTAATAGTTAATGTAATAAGTTTTATAAGTCCAAATACAACAATAATTGCACCTAAAATAGGAACTAAAAGTCCAAAAATTTTTACTATTAACTCTGTAACACTATTTAGACTACCAGCTAAATCATCAACAGTTCCAGTTCCATCCACAAATAAACTAACTGAATTTTCTAACATTGTAAATAATTCCATAATTTTCTCCTTTATACATTTTCATTTCTAAATGCTTTTTCTTCAAATTCATTAATTTTAATTTCAATTTGGTGCCTATCAAAATTTGACGCCACAAATAAACATTGACCTCTTCGAGCTTTTGCAATATATAATTGCTCTGCTTCACTTATTCCATTACCACATGAAGCATATAAGTCTTTTAAACTCTTTAAATTATTTGGTGATAAATTAAAAAAGAAAGAATATTGACTATTATTTAATATTGCACTACTTTTCTTTGCTACCACACTATTAGCATTGAAATCTTCAATATTTTGAGTGGCAAATCATAATCCTCCATAATGCTTCCGAATTCTCTTTACTATTTGGTATAAGAAATCCAATGCAATTGGGTTATTTTCATCAATCAATAAGTGTCCTTCATCAACAACTATTAATTTTTTAGAATTATCAGTTGATCGATTAATTAAGTTTTTTAAGTAATTTAACACTAAAAACATTTGTGCTTGAATTAATGATTTATTATTTTGTTCAAATAAACTATTAGTATCAAAGACTACAAATTGACTTTTTAAATTTATACTTGAATATTTATTATATAAATGAGCATATTTTCCATTATTAATTAAATTATTTTCCACACAATTTAAGACATTATTATAAAAATTCTGATTATACTTTTTAACTAAAATAGTTTTATGTTTTAGTAAATAATTATGTAAGTCTGAAAAAATCGGAAATTTCTTGTTATCTATTTTAGAAATATCGGATTTATTAATTCCAAATTGTACATACAAACCATTAATTGCATATATAAATAATTCAATTTCAAATTCATTTAAATATGGAAATAAAATTTTTAAAAAATTTACTAAATTATTTAAATGATTGTTGATACTAGTAATATTATTTTCTAAATTATCATAAACATAAACTTGTAGTGGATTGATTACTCCACCATTTCCACTTCCACAATCTATTCATGTACCATGATAATAGTTACAAATGTTTTTATATTCTCTTTCAGGATCAAATACATATACAAAATGTGAATTATTAACATGTCAATTAATTACTTTTAAAAACTTTTAGTTTTTATAAAAATTGAATGAAACCTTTATGGGTTGGTTAGTGGGTTAGATACAACAACACCACTATTAGAATATAATGTTAATGTGTTTGAATCAAATACTCATACATTGTTAT
>CALUPI010000012.1 GCA_944322645.1 uncultured Ureaplasma sp. | reverse complement strand
ATAACAATGTATGAGTATTTGATTCAAACACATTAACATTATATTCTAATAGTGGTGTTGTTGTATCTAACCCACTAACCAACCCATAAAGGTTTCATTCAATTTTTATAAAAACTAAAAGTTTTTATAATAAATTGAAATTGTAATTCTATTATATTGTTGGTTAGTGTATGTATTGGTTTTAGATATAATCACCATTATATCTAGTCAATAATGATACCCATAAAAAAAATAGGGTAGTCAAATATTTAATGAAAGGGTATATTATATGGAAGCCTTAATTGATACACTAATTGAAAGATATAAAAACATTAATATTATTGAATTTGATAAAAACAATAAGAATTATTCACAATTAATAATTAACAATAAATTTAAATTATTGATTTCTTATTCAGATTTCATGTTCGGATATTGATTCGATATTTGAGTTGATGATGTTTCCAATTCTAAAAGATTTGCTAGTTTTTCTAAATTAACCAAATGAATTGATAATTATGAAGAATAAAATTGATTTGAATGAAATACCTCCAATTTTTACAAAAGAACTAAGAGATGAAATTCTTAATTATACAGATAATAAAGAACATAAAACATTTATTAAAGTTTTAGATAGTCAAACCACAAATAAATTAATTATGGGTGCTAAAAATGTCTCTAAATCTTTTGGTGTAATGATTGATACTATTTTTAGAATAGTGAATGAACCTGATTATTGTGCAGTATGAGCTAGGAATTTATCCACAGATATTGCTAATACCATTCATCCGTGTTTTATTAAAGCTCTTGATTTTTTAAAAGTAGTTCATAATTTAGATTTCACACCATTTTTCGAAATTTATGCCAAGGTTGTAGTTTATAAACCAACCCAGCAAGCTATTTTCTTTGCAAATTTTGAATTAGTCAATTCATTTGCAGGTTTAACATTAAAAAAGACTAATTTTGATATTTGCGATGTTGTTTTTGACGAGATCCAACAAAACCCTGATGAATTAGGTAATCAATTAGAGAAAATTTATTCGAAACAACCTGCTGATATGAATTTTATTAAGCAATCTACAATTTTAAGAACCAAGAGAAAACAAAACCAAAAAAGAAGAATGATTTTCTTATTTAATATTTATGATTCTAAACATTGAGTATGTCTTAAATATGTTGTTCCATTGTTGCCGTTTAGTAAAGAAAATAGAGAAAAATTGGTTAAGCAAACTTATTTATATGCTGAAGATTTAGATCTAGATGCATCAGTGATGAGAATGAGTCGTTTTTATGTTCCCAGTTCAGAAATTGATGAATATCAAATGAAAGAATATGATGCTTTAAAAAAAGAGAATCCTAAACTATATGATATTACAATAGCTGGCGAACCGTATGATAATCAAAGTTCAACAATTATCTATCCATTTATAGATTTTATTTATGACGATAACAATGTAATTAATGAACATTTAATATTTAATTATGAAATTGATAAATTTGATTTTTTAATGGTAGTGGATGGGTTTGACCCAGGATTAAAAGATAATAATGGTTATTGCAGAATTGGGGTAACTCCAAATTATGAATTAGTTATTATTGATGCTGAAGAAATTAAATCATCAGAGTTTAGTAACTATAAAAGATTCACTTCATTAGAACACATACTATCAAGAATTGTTAGCTTAAATGAATTTATGGGTTTAAAAAATTCAATTTTAGCTATTGATTCAAAAGAAGATACATTAATAGAAATGGCAACAAAATTTATTGCTGAATACAATTTAAATATTGTTCCAGTTAAGGCAATCAAAAACAAAAATCCAAATTTTCAAATTGATTTTAATATTTCTAATAGATACACATTTTTTAAACAATGTTTTGAGCGTCAAATTATTAAATTTACACCTCAATCAATTAAATTGCTTGAATATATTTCTATGCAAGCGTTTAGCAATGATGGTAAACGTGACGAAAAGATTAATCCTAAAATCTATGATCTTATAAACGCAATGGAATACGCGACAAGTATAATTTATCAATTAATTATCTTGAACAATATAATGGAGAATAATAATGAATAAAATAAATTTTTATAAATCTACATATAGCAAATATTCATTTATATCTGGTCAATTTTATCAAGACTTACATTCTTATATATTTTTATGTTTAAAAATAAAGAGAAATGAGGAACAATAAATGTCTAAATCAGATATTTGAGAATCATGCTGAACTACAGCTACTATTGGTAAAGATTGCGATATTTGCTCAAAAAAAACAATTCGTTTTGTAGAAATAAAATCAAAATTGTGCTCTGAGCATGGGAAAATTTATCGTATTTGTGAAAACTGTTTTAAATATGGTGATAACAATGACTAAACAATATTATATTGTAAGACTTGAAAATATCTACTTCAATTGAAGAAACAATATAGAGTTCTGAAGAAACAACTTTTGTGGTTACACATGAGAAATTCTAGATGCTGGAATTTATACATATGAGGAAGTGAAAAGATGTGTAAATGTTAATGCTATATATGATAATCTTAGCAATGCAATTTTAGATAATTTAAATTATAAAAAAAGCAAATATGATGACATTGCTATTATTAAAAATGAAATGGATAATTATTTTAAAAATAAAAAAGGTAAATATAATGACTAAAAAAATACAAGAAGCTCTAAATTTAATAAAAATTGATGATCAAGGAAATTGATTTGTTCCAAATCGCAAAATGTTAAAGATGAGTATATCTGAGTTTATTGAATTTGAAAGAGCTAGAATTGAAGAATTTAATAATGATGATATTAAAAACACAAAATATAAATTTCATTTTCAAGGAGAAAGAAATAATGACTAAATTATGTTATTTCTGTCAAAAAAGAATTGAGCATGGTTGTGTTTGCAGTCGTTGTGCTCTTGAATTAGAATTGGAGATTGCTAATGTATCAAATAGAAAGTATTAAAGAAATAAAATCATGTTCAATTTGTGGTGAAGAAGAATGTGAAGAATTAATTACTTTTGTAAATGAAAATCACCAACGAAAAAGAATCAAGATTAGAACATGTGAACATGAATTTTATTCGCTGGAAGAAATATTAAATTATGTCAATGAACAATAATAAGTCATTTGTTAATTCTAATAAAGATGCTTATAAAAAATATATTGCTCAATTGTTTGCAAACTCAATAGCTACCATTGAACCTAAAATAGTTATCAAAAATAATGAATTACAGGAAGAATGAAATAAATTAACTAAGAATATTAATTTAATTCAAATAAACTATCTTTTGGTTAATGAAATTTCACAAAATGGAAATGCAGTATTATTTTTAACTAATTATTTTGAAAAACTTAAAATTTTTGTCTCTAGAATTTCAAATATTAAATATGACAATAAATTAAATATAAAAAGTTATGATCTAGAATTAATCATTCCTGAGATTAATAATCAAACAATTTTAGTTTGCAAAGAATCTCATGAGTATAAGTATTCTTATAAATTTTTTATTGAAAATAATATATGTAGTCATGTGCAAATTATGGACAATCTTCCTTTCGCTTACTTTACAAACAATCCTTTAAACTTATCAGACTTATCAAATATAGATCCATTGTTGATTGAAGAATTTAATAAGCATTTAGATTTATTGTTATCTGATTCTTTAACTTCAAAATCATTGTTCCATTTAAATACCCCATTATCGCAAGCAAATAGTAAAAATATTAATCAATTAAAAGATGTATTGAATAATCCACGTGGTTTGATTTTTGAAAACCAGAATATATTTTCATTGTTGCAATCAGGTGGATTACAAATTCAACAAGGACTATCAATTTATTTGGCAATTTTAGAAAAAATAAAATTTTACGACAATAAAATTAAAGAATTAGCATTTGCACCAAGAAATACTTTAGATGCTGGAACTAAAAACATACATTCAACTGAAGCAAATCAAATCAATAGTCAATCAGATGACTACATTGAGCTCAAAGCTAATTTGTTAGAAATTTCATGAAGCAACTTCATTAGATATACTTTTTTTGATTATTTGAAAAACAACAGTGATCAATTTAATGATATTAATTTTGAAAATGTAGAAATTGATGTTGAAATTTGTGGAAGTACCAAATATTTAAAAAATATTCAAAATGAATATGTGCAAAATCAAAGTGGTTCTTTAATCAATCCAAATAAAATAAATCAAATTCAAAATCAAGGAGAATTAAATGAAAAAGAAAAAGAAAAAAATTAAAACATATCTTCAATTGTTTGCAGAGGAACCTAAAGATAACATTGAAGAAACAAATAAATCAGACAATTATTTTGTTTGTAAAACCAAAGAAGAATTTAATAAATTTATAGATGACAAATACAATAATTATAAAGAACAAATAAATAATCTAGAATCTCAAATTAAGGAATTAAAATCAAAAGATATTGATATTAAAAATTTAGAAAATAATTTAAATATTTTCAAGCAACATATTCTAGATAAGTACCAAGTTAAAAATCTAGAATTAAGCAACAGTGAATTAAACTTTAATTCCTACAATGACTTAGAAAAATCTATTTTAAAAATATTAGAAAAAAAACAAATCAATTATAAAAAAGATAGTGATTCAAATTATGAATCAAATATTAAAAAACAAAAAGTTTATTTATAAGGAGAAAAAATATGTTAGTATTACCTAAATCAAAAACTGTGACAGTAGATATTGTTATTAATGGAGAAAAACAAAAATTAGAATTAGATACAGTCATTGCCGAAATGGCACCAAATTTAACAACACCTACCCTTGTGGATTTAATTGCCAATACAAGTGCAGTTGATACAAGTAAAATTGCTGATGTTGAATATCGTGCATTAGCTAAATCTGAACCAACTGTAGTATATAAAAATGGTGAATTAATTCAAAATCAATCTGCAGTATCTGAAAAAACATTAGAAATTAGTGTTGCAAGATTATCACCAGTTGAAATCATTGACAAATATAAATTAAACGATATTGACATTAATTCAAAACAAGGATTAGAAGAATATCTAGCTAAACAAATAATTAATTTTACTGATTCTATACGTCATTCCAATGACATTATTGCATTAAATAATTTAGCATATTGTGCACAAGAATTCCAAAAGAAAATTGCTCTTGAAAATTCTCAATACACAACTTTCCTAAAAGGTGCACATGTTGAAAAGAAAAATTTAACAACTGCAGATCAAATTTATGATTCAATTTCTCAAGCAAAAACAGTTATGCAAAACATTGGAAAAGCAAATGCAAAAACTTTATTAGATCAAAATTTTAAGTTTGCTCGTGGAATTCCTATGGACGATGTTGTATTAATTATTAGAGAAGAAATAATGGACAAATTATTATCTAAACAAGGTTTATACTCATCAGATTCTGGACTTGAATTGTTCAAGAATATGAATATTACAAAAGTGTTGGGCATCCCAACAATCCGTAGTTCTAATTTACCAAACGGTGTGAATTGGATTATGACTACAATTGGTAAATTAGGAACAGTTGCTTTTGCAAAATTAGGAATTGGAGATTGATATCAATTAAGTGAAGATCCAGATTGATCATTAAATAAACGTTTGCATTGTGCTAGACAACAAGTATTAGGTATTTTATATGAAACTTTAATTATTGCTAGTTTTGATGCTGATACTACAATAGAGTGAATGGATAACTATTATTCTATTGCAGGATCATTAAAAACAACTATGGCAACAGAAACTTTTGAAATTAAAAATCAAGAAATGGAAAAATCTAAAAAATCAAATTCACAAAAAGTAAAAGATAAATTTTCAAAAAAAGATAATGAAGAAGAACAAAATATTGATGAACAAATAAGTGAAGAACAAATAAATGAATAATTCTAATTTATTGTCGCAAATTAACAAACAATTAAATACAACCGCTAAACAACTTGAGAATGTAGTTCAACCAAAGAAAAAACAATGATGACAAATTTTATTAAATGTATTTTTAGGAATTATTACGATTCCCATTGAAATGGTTGCAACTGCTTTTTTAGGACCAGTTGGTGGAATGTTAGTGAGTGTTGCTTCTGATGTAGCTACAAATATTTTAGGTGATGTAATAAATGGTGACAACCCTTGAGATATACAAAATATAATTTTTAATGTTGTAACACCAATTGCCTCTGTAGTTCCTAAAACATTTAATTTGGGAAAATTAAATAAAAGTCCTCTTACAAAAATGGGAGAATTTTATGATAACAAAAATCTAAAAAAGTTATCTATTAAATTAAATAATGGTCTTTTAAATTCGAAAGATATTGATTATTCTAAATTAGGAACAAGAAAATATAAAGAATTATTAGATCCAGATATTTTAAATGAATTGAATGATTTAAAAGCAGTAAATAAGTTAGATGTTGATATTTGAAATAAAAATTATAGATTAAAATATCAAAAATTAGAAAAATTTAATTCACATTTAAGAAAAGCACAAAAAATAATATCTCATATATCAGATCCGAATATGAGTCAAAAAACATTATTCAAATATGCTCTTAAATGAACTGGTGTAGATAAATATATTAAAAAAGTTAATAAAAAATTAAATTTAATTAAAAAAAGAATATATACAAAATTTTTCAAAAATCAATCCAAAAGATTAAATAAATTTATTATCCCTTTGAATCATACAAAAGCTCCATGAATAAAAGGTGTTAAATTATTCCCAGTTAGAGGAACGATGAACTATTACCACATGACAATAATTTTTGATAGATTGATCACAAAAAATAAACCACCAGTCATTTTATATAACAAAAATTGAAAAGTAGTTTATTCATTTTTAACAACACCAAGCTCAGGGAAATATTATATTGATAATTTTTCTTGAGGATGAGACTTAGGAAAGATTTTAAAACAAGGTGGAGTTATTACTAACACAATTAAAATAGCTCCATTTTTGAGTCAATATTATCAAACTTTTTATTTAACAATGAATTTAATAAGAAAAACTACTAATTTAGTTGACAATATTGTAAATGGTGATTTGGTTCAAAAATGAAAAGAATCATGAACATTAAATAATATAGTATCTAACCTTACTTTTGCAGCAAGTGAAAATTTAAAAATAGGTGGTACTACAATTAGAGCAGTTGTTAAATCAATTCAACAAAACAAACCTATTTATGTGGCTAAGCATTTAAAAAATAGAACTAGACAATTTGTGACTAAAAAAACAAGAGATTTATGAAAGGATGTTACACATGGAAATAAAGCAAACCTTGGATACGGAAAATATAAATATCCAATTTATAAAATCAAAACTAAATAAGTATGGTATTAGTTTCGAAAATTTCCAACTGCAAACTGGTAATTTAGTTGGTAAAGTAATAGTTCCAAGTGCGTTAAGAGCTTTCAATCGTAATTTAACAGCTGAACAAGCTTTCTATTTTGTGGCTAACAAAGTTTTTGAATCAGCAAACTTATTAGCATTTGGAATTCCAGCAAAATTGGAAGACTGCTATGATAGAGTAGTTTCACATGAAGATTTTAAAGATTTTCAAAAAGCCATATATGAGGAAATCAATCAAAGATTTATATCAAACACCTTTCCTGAATTTGCAAATGCGGGAAATGTTAGTTTATCAAACATATCAATTCAAAATGGTTATATGGGTGGTCAATATATTCAAGACTGAGTTAATCCTGTTTCTCGTCAAATTATTTCTAATATAGATTGAAGACAATACGATGAAGCTGCAGATGTTGAACGTGATAAAGTTTACATGTATAGAAATATGTATAATGCATGACTACCATTATCTGAATCAAAAAGATTTATATTAGCATTAGAGGATGGTAGTGTTGGATATACAAATATTAATGAATTTGCAACAAGTAAAAATTTAGAATTAGCAGGTGAGCAAATCAAGCAAAATTATGATCAACAAATCAAAAACAAAACTGACATTAATATACTAAAAGAGGAAAATAAAAAATTTGCAACAACTGATTATGTTAATTCAGTAGCTTTATCATTTCCAAAAACTGAAGAATGAAACCCTGATAAAATTTATAATCGTCCTCAGTTTGTTGTTTATGCTGGTTGCATTTATTGAAATTTAGTTGATAATAATATTAATAAAGTTCCAGGTGGAATAACTGGTGAGGGTTATTGAATTAAGGTTAGAGATTTATTTATGGCTACTAATGTTAATTCAATAATTTATGCTCCAGGGACTGATATTAAATATTCTATATCAAATCCAAATAATTTATATTATGTTTCAATAGAAGATATTTTAAAAATTCCTGAATTAAGCTTAAATACTTTATTTACATATTTAGATAATAATTATCCACACCTAAATTTAACAATTGAAAATGTACAAGATTTTTTTAACAATTTATGTAACAGCGATGTTGCTAATTTAACTAAAACATTTGGAAAACAATTAAAATTTAGTCGTGATCAAATTATATTATTCGATGATGAAGTATCAATGAATGCATTTATCACTACAAATCATTTTGCTACAAATGATTATTCCAAAATTAATTATGGAGATTATTTAAAGTTCTCAAAATCCACTCAAAACTCTAAACGTGGTGGTAATAATTTATTAAGTAGACAAAATTTACCTAATTTATCTTCAACTATTGAATGATATACTCGTTGTGATAACTGAAATCCAATTAATTCAGGTAATGATTTAATGCGTTTTTCTTTACGTGAAAATAGTTCTAGACATGATGGAGATAAAGGTGGAGGTAAATCTGCAAAAATTGAATTTAAATTAAATCCTAATCAACAAACTGAATTTGAACCAAAATACTATACTATTTTTGCAATAAAAATTAATAAAGATATTTATTATGATACATTAATTAAATCATGAACCAATATTGTCAAAATGTCTTTAGAAGGAAAGCTAATCAAAACTGAAGATGGTAATGAAGAAATTGATAACACTGGATTAAATAAAGTATATTACAAAAATAAGAAAGAAACTACTGATGGGGTTGTGCATGAATTGTACGATCAAGATAAAACTGTATTTGCAGTTCCTGATATTAGTTATTCAATTAATTTGAAGAATTGAGTTCAATCAAAAGTTAATGAATTATCATTATATGCAAAATTAGATGATCCTAACCAAGATATTAATTTAAATAATTTATATGCAAATATGACATATAGTTATTCATTAGCTTTTAGAACAAATCAAAGTAATGACAATCCGCTAGGAATAGCTAATATCGGGATTACAACAGATGATAATGGAAATCAATTATTGCTAACTCAATACAATGGTGATTCTTATTTACCAACTAATGATAATAGTATTGTTAATAAATCTTATGTTGATAATCAAATTGCTAATGTTGCTCAACCTGATAGTAATTGTGCTAAATTAAATGAGCGTAATAGTTTTAGTGAATGAAATTTCTTTAATCAGTTAGAAATTGTTGGTTACCAAAATGATGATGGAGGTTTGTATTTTTCACCACCAAGAGAAGCACCGTTTGATGGTTACCCTACAACAGTTATGGAATTGAACTATCAAAAAACCAGAACACCAATTTGATGTATAGATTTATACTCAGGTCGAAAAGATGATGACCAATATAATTATGATCAAAGTGAATTTGCAATTATTAGATACAAAGATTTAAAAGATTACATTTCTAACAATGTTGCTCAACCACAAGACGTTAATTTGGTTGAGGGTGTAGAGGTTGCTTTACTAAATTATCAAATCAATGGTAAGCAAGTGTATAAGCAATATTGCACCACTGATTCACAAATTAAAGCAATATTTGCTATAGCTGATTATATGTCTATATCAGGATTAGCTCAGACACCAGATGGTTTTTATAAAGGTTTACCTTGAGTTTATGATCATTCGCAAATTTATTCTATTGATGCACAAAGCAGTGGTGGACTAGCAAATAATGGTTTTGCAACTAGTGGTCACAAAATTATGGTTGAATATACAAAAAAATAGAAAGGAATATAAATATGATTTGTGGACTTTCTTGTATAGGTTTATATATTTATTTAATGTCTCATTTTGACACAATTAGTTTAAAAGAGGGTAAGAACTTTTTAATAATAATGCCAATTTTATTTATTTTAGCTTTTGTTGAATTATTTGCTGAAATTAAATTTGGGATCAAAAAAATCTTTAGTTGAATTAAAAACTTAATTATCAGAATTAAGAACAAAATAAAATATTCAATTTTGGAAAGAAAAATTAAAAAAGGCAAAAAACCTTCAGATAAAGATTTAGAATGACTTGCAAAATACAAAGGAGAATTATTAAAAGATGCTAGTTAATACTAACCAAGTAGAAACCTATTTTTCAAACCCTGATAATGTTCATAAACTATATATTTATGAAATAGTTAATTTTAATAATAATATTGAGTCTATTGTTTCACAAAATACAAATAATTTTTTAAAAATTAAATTTGTAGATGTAAAAAAAGGAATTTATGAAAGCTGCACATTTTCTCCACAATTAAAAGTTTTAAGTGATGCAAACGACATTGGTTTAAAAATTAATACAGATTATGTATTTATCAGCAATGATGATTTTAGCTTTTTAGAACAAACTAAAAAAACATTTGTATTTACCATTAATAAACCTTTTGATAACAATTCTGAGGTGTATTTCTTAACTGATAATTCAATTAAAGCTATGAATGAATTATCAGATGATGATTTAGATCAAATTAAACTTGATGATGCAGATAATTTAATTAATCTGTATTCAATTGGTTTACAAAATGTAAAAAAATTAGAAATTGGAAAAAATTCTACAATTAATTTTAAATTAGTAGATGATTCACCCATTTTTGAATCAACTAACAAAATTAATAAGATTACATATTCAATTCCAATCAATTCATTAGTGCAATCAATTCAATTAATTGGATCAATTAAAAATGATAATCTAAATAATTTAGGAAATATACTTGAAAATGAACAATTAGATATTCAATTAGATAGTTCTAATATTGGTGTAGTTCCTTTGTTTGTAAAATATACAAATTTGTATCCTAAATGTAATCTAGAAATATTAAATTTTTCTTTATCAAAACAATTACCATTGTCTGCATATAAGAAAATAATTTTGAAAGAGGATGAAACCTTTTATGCAATTTTTGACGAGTTTAAAAAAGATGGAGAGTTAAATTCTAAAATAGTAGAATTAATTAATTTAATTCATAAACTTATTTTATCTACATGCATTTATGCTAATGATTTTAGTTTTTTTAACAAAAAAGATAATAATTTCATAAATTACTACAATGCAACTTATGCAAATAAGAAAGCTATTGATTTTAATACTAACTTAATAAATGTTTATGAACTAAAATATCCAGAGATGGTAGACACAATTCCATATAGTTATTTTAAAGCTATTTGTTATGCATTGAGTAACGTGATGCTAACTCCTTATGGTGCTAATAAGGAAGAATTAACAAATGCACATAAGGATGTTTTATGAGCTTATCTTAATGTTCCAATTAGAAACGATTTTATTTCGTCATCATTTAACTCTGATGGTAGTTTTAAAAATGACATTCCAAAATTTTTAATATCAGTAGATTCTAAGTATTATTTGTTTAATAAAGATAATCAAAATAACATTACTATAACAAACAAAACATTGAAATTTAATGAAGTGAAAAATGGTAATTATTTGCCAATTTCAACTATTAATAAAATTGAGGATCAATATTATCAAGTCTGAGCATTTTTAAATACACAAGATGATGTTTACAATTTGGTCAATTCATTTTATTACTCAGACTGACAAACTAAGGAACAAACTGTTAGTATTAGCAAATCTAATAATTTTGCAAGTGATGAGGAGTTATTAGAACTAATACCTCCAGATGCTGAAAATGTTGAAATTGTAAATAAAAATGAAGAAATTATTGAAGATGGTGAAAAAATTTGAGATCCATGTCCAATTTTGTCTGGACACAAACCTCATTCAGAATATCCAATCAATGGTAAATGTATATATGATTTATTACCTTCTAATGGTAATGGTAATGGTAATGGTGTTCTACTTCCAATAGTTATTGATGGTACATTACATTACAAACAATCCTTTAAAAAAACTATAACGTTTAGATATAGAACCAAATACAACTATATAGATAACACATTTAGTTATACAGCCTCACAAATATTAAATTTTTTTCTTATGAAAACAAATTATAAAAATCCAGTTGTTGAAGTTTCGTTTAAATTAAATGAAAATCTATCTAAATCTGGATGATATATCAATCAAATAAACCAAGATTATTGTTTTGGTTTATTAAATGCGCCTCAAAAATTAAATATTAACTTTACAGACAAAAACAATCAAAATCATAATTTTGAATATATCATTGACAATTCTTTCCAAAAAATTGACAATGCTAATCCATTGACAAGAAATAAATATTAGGAGTTTATTTATGACAACATTTGAAAAAATTAAAAATAAAATTAGACAATTAAACAATAAAAATATAGTTTATTTTATCTGCATGGGGATATTAATAACAATTTTTATATTTGTTTTTTTAACTACCATAATTCAAACTAATTGAGTTGGAATTGATAATTATTTTTGTCCTATATTAGTTTGGATGATTTCACAACCATACGTTGGTATTTTTTTCTTACCATTTTTAATAACAATAATTTACATTTGCAGTTTTATTGTTAATGTGGGAAAACCTGTTTCGATCAAGAAAATGAAAAATGACATAAGAACACTTTATGAAAACCAACAAATTAGCAAGGAAGAGTATGAAAGTATTTATCAAAATTTAGAAAATGCAAATAAAAGAATAGAAGAATCAAATTCACAAACACAAGCTACATTATTAAAATTAATTGAGGATAAATCCAATGGCAAAGAAAATAATTAAAATAATTATAATAACATTTATTTGTATATTAATCCCATCATTAATAATAATTGCAGTGCTGTATGCAAATAATAAAGAATTATTAGTTAAATTTCAAGATTGATTAAGTTCTCCAAATAACGTAACAGCATTTATCATTGGTATTGGATTATACTTTCCTTTTCTAAACGGTTTATGGAGATTAGTACTAAATATAATTGCTGCAATTAACCAACATAAATTAAGACATAAAACTAAAATTAATAAAGTTAAAATTTATGATGATGATAAAAATAATTACATTTATTATGATCAAAAAAATAATATTCTTGATTGTCAATTTAAAGCAAATGAAGATGTTAATATTGAAAAATTTGTAGACATGATTTATGCAGAGTTAAAAGAAAAAACTAAAACAATAGATAACCAATCAAAAATCAAAGAATAATTATATAGCTATAGAATTTGGGTATAAATTTTATAGCTTTTTTATTCAAATTGCAATTTTGTATTACAAAAAAAAAAAAAAAACTAAAATTTAATTTAGGAGGAAATTATATATGAACAAAAAACTAAAATTAGGGTTGTTAATATCAGGAATTGGAATTGCAACACTAGGTGGGGGCATTGGAATTGGTTATGCAATTAATCATAGTATTAATCAACCGAAATATTATAATTTAGAGGAACAAAAAATCATTAAGTATAGAACCGATTTCTTACAAAAACAATATAATAGATTAGTGGAGGACACTAATAAATATTGTCAAGAATATGGTGGTTGAAGAAATGAATATGATGATGTATTAAAAAAGCGTATTATTTCTCCTTATGAAAATTTGGATACTAATAAGCAATGATATGAAAATTGGCAACCATATACAAAATTAGATATACCTTTTTCTTTTCCAAATGGAACAATATATCTTGAAAATCCTTGTAATCAAATTATAGTTTCAACAACTGATATGAATGGAAATACAATAACTAATACATATCCAATTAATGGTTATATAGATTACATTTATGAATATAGTAATTGCTGAAAAATATATTGACATGAACTTTGAATATTTAAATGAAATTCATTTTATGATAAAAATGACCCAGAAACTTGAAATCCTTTAGTTGCTCAATGTTGTAGTAGCGAATCAGATCCTATCATAATCTATAAATAATATGACTATTGAACAATTTATAAAGCATTGAAGTAAATTTAGCAAGAATCTATACAAAACCAATAGTCAAAAAGAGTTAAATAATCTTCAAAAATTAAATAGAACAATCCTGATAATTAAAAATATTAATCAATTACAAAAAGAGAAAAGCTTGACAATTCGTCAAGCTATTTTGTTATTAAACGTAAATAATCAAAAGTCAAAATTATACAATTATATTCACCAAATATTATCTTTTAAAACTATTACAGACTTTAATAGATTATTATTGCATTTAACGGGACCAAAAGAAATCAAATATGTTTATAATTTAGCAACAAGAAAAGATATGTGTGATTATCATTATAATCATTTTATTAATAAAGTAAATGTCTGAATGATTTTTAAAAATAAATTCCCAAGTCTATCATTAAAAACAGTTTGCAAGATTATTAACGAAGACTCTCGTAGTAATAAACAAGCTAGATTAAAAATTAAACACCATTCAAGATATTATAATTTACCATTTGGAAATATCCAAATGGATCTAAAAATAATCGGACCTAAGGAATCTCCAACTGGGAAAAGAATAACAATTTATGATGCAAAAGATGAGCAAAGCAAACTTTATTATATGCAAATTGTAGAAAATGCATCAGTTCCTAATTTGCTTGAAGCTACTCAAAATATGATCAATTATTTTCATAATACATTAAATTTAAGAATTAGAAAGATAAGAACTGATAATGCCATGATGTTTAAAGAAAATAATTTTGTAAGGTCATTTCCTTATCATGAATTATTAAATCAATATAATATCATTAATGAAAAAATTATTCCAAAACAACCTGAATGTAATGGTGTAATTGAGAGACAACATTTGATTATTGATAAAGAATTTAAACCTCTTATAAACAAAAATGATGATCTAAATTCATTGAATGAAAAAGCTAGAAAGTTTATAGAAAATTTTAATTTTCACAGATATCATTATTACAATTTTTTATCAAAATGTAGTGATTACAAAAAATTTAGTTCTAGACTATTTATTCCATATAATTTTTATAATTTATATTCACACTAATTTTTATATACCTCTATAAGCAATTTTAAATATGTTTTTAGTAGTGTTTTTATATACAGATATATATTTGTATATTCTTATTGATAATTTTAAAATATAAAGATTTTTACAATTTTTGTATATTTTGTACTGTAATTTTGAATTTAAAAATTATTGTATATTTTAATATAAAAAATAATGTAAATTTTACAGTAAAAATTATTTTTCTTTTGTTAATAATATTATATATAACTAATCACTTATAGTGATTAGTGAATATAAATATTAATTAATTTTCTTAATATTTATTATTCTATAACTAACTTTAGTTAGTGCTATCTTTATTATTCATTTTAATCAATTTGAAAATTATGTGTATGTGTATAATGTTGAAATTGATTCCAAAAATTAAATTTTAAAAAGTTAATTATTTGTGCTAATATGATAGTGTCATACATATTTTCCAAAAAATGTATTCCAAAGACAAAAGAATAAGAATTTTAATAATAAACTGGATGAAAAAATATTATCTAATACAATAAATGAGTATATAAAAATAGTTTTAGAAAATGATAGATTAGTCCCCCCATTCTTAAAAAATAAGTATGAGGAATATATAAAATCAGAAATAACTAATAATAACCAAAACCAATTTGTATGTGAGAATGCTTATTCAGAAACAAATATTAATGTTGAAGATATTGTTAGTACTAATAAATATTGAACTAAAAAAATTGACTATAACTTATCCAATGATATTTCAACAGTTATAGGTAATTGTGGTGAGAAGATTGCATATGCATTTTTATGCTTTAAATTTGGAAAAGAAAATGTAGAATGAATTTCTAAAGTTAATAAATATTCAGATCATGACTTTAGAGTATATTTTAATAATCAATTCTATTATATTGAAACAAAATCTACAACCAAGCCAATTATTAATTTTTATATTAGTAGAAATGAATATTCGTTATATAATGAAAACCAAAATAATTATTGACTTTTGTTTATTACAAATATTAATTTAAATAAAGAACAAAAACCAATTATTAAATTAATTCAAAATCCTTCATTTAAAATAATGATGGATGAATATGGATATGATAAAAATGAACAGATATTTAAAATTATGCCTACCAAATTTATTGGATAGTTAAAATTATTTTTTTTATAGTATTGAAAATCAAAGCAGTAAATTAGGTAAAATGTTTTATTTATACTATTTTAATAATTTTTTTTGATAATTTTCAAGATATTTTGATAAATATTTAAGTTTCTCTGGATTTATTTGATTATAGTTTTTAATTGATTTATCTTTTGAATTTTTTAATGTTTTCATTATGCCTGTTTTATAATCTCAATAAAAATATTTATTATCATATAAAGAGTGAATATTTCTTGATAATGGTAAACAATTATTGACATCTGCAATCATTTCTAAAATTGATTCATCTTCTTTTTCTATATATTCTTCCTTAATTTTTCAAACAGGATATATATGTGCAATCTCAATTGATTCAGATAACTCTTTATTTTCTAAAAAGTATTCATTTATTGATTCAAATAGTTCACATGTAGAAAACTTCTTTTTTAATGCAATTGTTTGTTCTCTTCTATATTTACTAATTAAGCTATCTAATTTGTTAAATTTTTGTCATTCTTTTTTAAATTTATTAGTAAAGTTATTTTTTAGTTCTTTCCAATTTTTAGAATTTATTTTAAAAAGAGTTAAAATACTTCATAAATTATTATTTTGACTAATTCAATCATTAAATTCTATAATTTGGATTTCATTGTTTTTATACAAATCATTTAATGAGTTGCCTCATATTGATTTATATGATATATCTTGATATTTTTTATTTATTTTTTTAGATATATTTAAAACATTTGTAAAAAAACCATATGGAAATGATGTGTTATTGAATTTTGTTAAGAATGTACTTTTACCATTTCCTTGGCCACTAGGATTTGAGCCAGTAATTATATATTCCACATTAGGAATAGTTATATTTCTTCATGGAATACATTCATAAATGTATTGATTTAAATTATTAATAATATTTTTATCATTTATATATGTATATTTTTTATGTTTATTAGTAATTTCATTGGGTTTATGTTCTAGTTTTAAAAATTTTAATATTGCATCTCTAGTTATGAATTCAATAGATAGTGATTTTGGACTATTTCAGTGGGATTTGGTAGTTAAATTTGTTATATTAAGTGTTTTAAATTCAATTCTATAATCATGAATGAAGTTATTATCATCTACCAAAAAATAAAATCATCCATTGGTTTGATTTTCAATATTAGAATGTAAAAACTCCATTTTAACAATTTTAAATTTATAGTCATTTAATTTAAATGTATTTTTTTGACACAGTCTCATATTAAAATTTTAAACTCCTAAAAATGTTTTCTAACACTTCAACAGAAATAGAATTTCCTGCTAAATATATAATTTTTGATTTTGAAATTAAATCTCATTTATTTAATTTATGAAAGTCATTTATGTCAAACCCCATGTATCTAATAGCCTCATCTGGTTGCATATATCTAACACTTTTATTAGATAACATTAATTTTATTCTACTCATAGCACCAGATGCAGTTAATGTTGGTCCTCTATAATTGATATCAAAAATATAATTTTCACTTTGAAAATTAGTGTAATTTATTAATTCAAATTTTTTTACATTATTTTTTGTAATTCTTGGTTTTTTTCATTCTAATGAAGACAAATAATCATCTTTAGGATATTTAATATTTAGAATTGATTTAATTGGGGTTTCCTCATTTTCAAAAACTTGTTGTGTAAAAATTGGGAAAGAAAACCCTACATTTTTTTTATGTTCTTTTAATACTGAAATAGCAAAAACTCTTTCTCTATTTTGAGGACTTCCAAAATCTTTAGCATTTAATAAATACCATTCTGATTCATACCCATATTTCTCCAAATCAACCAATCATTGTTTAAATGTTTCAATGTGTTTTTTTTGTATTATTGCTCTTACATTTTCTAATAATAAGTATTTAGGTAATTTCTTCCCATTTTTTTTCATATTAAAAAGAATTCTGTCAATTTCTCATAACAAACCACTTCTTGTGCTTGAACCTTTGTGAAATCCTTTTTGTTTTCCTTGATTAGAAATATCTTGACATGGAAATGAATATGTAAAAATATCAATATCATCAGGTACATCTTTTCAATCTAAAGATGTAATGTCAAAATGATTATGTGCAATTTTTTGAGATTGATTTAATATATGACCTAAAAATGAATTGGTAAGTTTATTCTTTTTTCATATTTGGCTTGTTGGTTTTTTGGAATCATTACTTATTGTTATATTAATATCAAATGTTTCATTTTTGAATTTATTTATTGAATTTGGATAATGAATAGATTGGTATGCAATAATAGCAGGAAGAAATCATTCAACAATTCCAACAGATTGAATATTTCATCCCATTTCATTACTTATATTTTTTAATGCTTTATGTTGAGCACCAATACCAGCAAATGCTTCAAATAGTTTTATAGTTTTATTATTTGTCATATGTTAAATTATATGCGATTTTAAATAGTCATAATAATTATATTTATATAATTAAATAAGAATTTATATTAAAAATAAGTAGAATTCACAATTTTACACACTAAAACAACATTTTGATTAATTATTTCATTATTAGCTAATGTTATTGAAATATTACCAAATATTCTAATTTCTGGATGATCATTATTATCTAATGAAATACTATTTTTATTAGCATTTAAGCTAATTTCTATAGATTTTAGATATATAATATCTTCGCTATTGCTACCTAAATTATATAATCCTAAACTAGGATTGAAATTACCTGAATTCAATGAATCAATAGATATGTCAGTATTAAAATGAGATATAGGACGTCCAAACAAACTAAAATTATAGTTTGTATTAATTTTATTTATTATGGCTTCAAGTTGGTTATCATCCATATTCTCAATATAAATTAGTCCAAAATAATTAGATAGTAATGAATTTAATCCTATTTTTTCTACATTTTCAATAGTTTGTTTATCATTTTGGACTTGTTGAATTTCATTTGCAAACATTGTAGATAATGAATTGTATAAACGGTTTCCATTTTCTACACTTACAAAATTGTTATATTGTTTGTTTAAGTTTAATTTTTTGAAACCAGATAATACTAATTGATGAGATGCACTTATATTATCAATATCTGTGTTATCAAAATTTTTAACATAGATAGAGAATGATAATTGTCCAATTGAATCATTAGCACTAAAATTACTATTAGAATTAATTATAAAATCATATTGATCATTAGGAAAATATGCTTTTTTATATTTATCCTTAATTTCATTAGTATTAAGATAATTAAATATAGCTGTTTGTGGTTCTTCATTTTTAATACTATTTAAGCCAACACCCATGAAATATGAAGAATAAAAATTATATGCATCAGTGTTAATAATTTTAATTTGTTGCATCATAAATTCAAATAACTGATTGAAACTGGGTAATGGTACATCTAAAAAATCATATAATGGATTTTTATTAGTTAATGGAACATATTTGTTAACTACTCATTCTCCATTATTGTATTCCTTAAAAGATTGTTCAATATTAAAATTTACTTTTAAATTATTGCTATCAATACTAAATTTAGGATTAATTCTAAATTGTTCCATGTAATTATCATTATTGATACTTAGTTCATCATCAATATTAATTTCAAAACTAGACAATAAATCTAAATCTTGGTTTACATTATTATTGTTTTGATTACTTATTGGTTGAAAATTATTAAATCACTTTTCTAAATTTATTTTTGCATTAACAATAGTAAATTTAGAATACTGTTTAACATTAAAGCCTTTAATCAGTATATTGTCAGTAAGAATTTGTTCTGTTTGATTGTTAGTTAACTTTAAATTTAGTTCACCTTTATATTGGTTAGAACCATTTTGGATACTAATATTAAGCTGAGGATAGGTTTGATGTAATCTATCATTTAATAAATTGTCATTTAATTCTACTATATTTGTATTAGATGATAAATTTAAAGTTTTGATGACATCTAAGTAATTAGATACATTTAGTCCATTATATTCACCTCCAACTGAGGAAATTTCATCCTTATTTGGTGGTGTAACACTAGGGATATCTGGATTACTTGGCTCAACTGGTTTATTAACATTATCATTAGATGTTGATTTGTTTGATGAGCATGAAACAATAGTTAATGGAACAATTGTAACAAGTGTTGTTAGTGCTAATGTTGAGAATAATATTTTTAATTTAGATTTTTTCATTTTCTAATTTAATTATATTATGAAAATAAAAAATCCCATTATAAATATGGGATTAAGAATTTTTCAATATTGCCATACTCTTGCACAATATTATCTTTTGTATCAAAGTAAACAATTTTACCATTTTTTAATACTGCAATTTCATCTGCTAAATATGCAATTTCATCAGTATCATGTGAAACTAATATTAGTGTAATATTGTTTTCGATAGCATAATGTTTAATAAATCTTTTGATATTTGTTCTAATTGTAATATCAAGACCAGTTGATAATTCATCTAGGAACAAAACTGTTGGTTTATGAATAATTGCTAATAATGCATTTAATCTTTGTTGTTGACCACCTGATAATTTTGATACACGTTTTTTATAATATTCATTAATTCCAAAAATATTAAGCATTGCAATTAATTCATCATGATTAATTTTAGAACCATATAAACCTATCATAAAATCAATTACTTCTTTAACTGTAATAGCATTTGGATAAAATGAATCTTGAAATTGAATCCCTAATTTTTCTTGAAATGTTTTGTTGTACTTATATAAATATTTAATTGAACCATCATCAGGTTTATATAAACCAGATATAGTTTCAACTAATGTAGTTTTTCCAGCCCCATTACCACCTAACAAAGCTATATTTTTACCTTTAGAAACTGTTAAATTTATTCCTTTTAATACAACTTTACATTTATCTTTATGTCCAAATTTTTTAACCAAATCTTTAATGACTATTAATGGTTCAGTTTTGTTTAGGTTAGTGTTTAAATAAATTTTATAATCATGTTTGCTATTTTCTTGTTTTAATGCAGCTAAGATACTTGGAGACTTAATATTTTTAATATTAAAACTAATTTTTTTATTTTTCTTTTTAAATAAATTCATATTTGCTCCTATCTGTTATTTCATTTAAAACATTTAATAGCAACACCACTAAAGATAATTGTTCACACAAAAGGCATTACAAGGTTTAGGATCTTATCAGCTTTATCAAAAATCTTGATACTATCAATACCTTGTTTTGAGTAGTAATAATACATTGAAGAATCAACATTGAATATTGAGTTTTGCATTATTTGAACTTGTTGAATTGATTGAATTGATTGACCAATTGAATTTGTTCCAATTTGAACTAATCCAATTACAGCATTATCACTTGAATTTAATTGAACTGATCCTTGTCATGTATTAATCATTAATCCAGTACTATATTTAAACGGTGAAATATATGATAAATAATACATAGCATCTACTTCTCTAACCATTGGTATTGGTAAAACCTGTGCTGATAGGAATTGAGAAATTATCAGTATTGGAATTCCTAACGCTTGGATTGCTAATGAACTTTTTAAAACTGATACAAGCATTAATCCAATTGAAGTAGCAACAAATATATTCATAAATAAGGCCCAAACAAATTCACCTCAATTTACATTTTGTAACATTTGGTAAAATGTTGGAGTAACAATTGTAGCTAATGTACCATTATTATCAATTGGGAAGTTATTTAACATTTCCATACCTTCATTTCAGTTTTTACTAAATATTGCTAATGACATTGCAATACAGAAGGCTGTTGAAAGCAACATAATTCCTACGTAGTATAATGATATAGCCAATAGGAACATTCATGGTTTAACTTTTGTTACACCTATTCTTTTCAATAACACTGATTTTTTAAACTCAAATATTGCTTGAGGCATTGCAATTAAACCAACAGTCATACTTGGAATAGATAACGCTCCACCTAATAATTGATCATAACCTAATAGTAATCCTAATATTACTATAAAAATAATTGGAAATATAAATGCAAAAAATGGTGCAAGCATTGATTTCCAAAAGTGTAGATTAATTAGTTTAATTATTGATTTCATATAGTTAACTTTCTATTATATACATTATATATTATTTTATAAAATTATGATATAATTACTAAAAATTTAATTATGAAATGAAATTTGAAAAAAAGTTTATGTTTATTAAGTGGGATGCTTACACTAAGTATATTAATTGCAACACCAATTTTAGTGTCAAATTTTTCAAAACATAATACTTATACAAATAATATAAATTGATTAAAGATGGATAACAATGATGTAATATTTATTGATAATCCTAATTTTGTTACTAATATTGATGATATTGTCGTATATGATAAAATTAGCAACATAATTATACCAATTAATAAACACTGGTCTAAAATAAATAGTAATGGTATATATATTGTTTTAGAAAATTTAAATAACACAATTTCATCATTAAAAATTCAAAATATTGTTGATAATAAATCTTTATTTATTTCACAAAATGATATTATTACTTTTTCTCAATATGATTTATTGAGTGATCAAAAATATTTTTATGATTTTATTAAGGATTCATGTAATAATGGTATCCCAACAATTGGATTTATTAGAAACGCATCACTTATTAGCCAACAAGCTTTTTATATTGGTCTAATTAACTATTATAATAATTATAATGAATCATCATTATTAGATTCAACATATTGATTTGGTTGAAATGAACTTTGATCACAAAATAAAATTAATTTTGATGTTTTAATAAATAACAACATTATTGATGGAAATTTTGAATTTTCCTATGAATTTGAACCAAAGAATTTTAATATTTTTAAGTCTAATGATATGTATAGTGACAATGAATTTAATACAGATAAAATAATTGAATATTTTTCTCTAATTTTGAAAAAAAATAATGTCGATAAATTTGATTTTGTTACAGATGAAATTCATTTTTTAAAAATGTTCAAAAATTTTGATCAAAATTTTTTTAATTTTATTTTTAAGCATGCTAATAGAATTTTAATTATGTCTGATGGTGCTAATCACACTAATGACACAGTCCCATATTTATCTAATATTTTACGCAATCATAAGCCTATATCAAGAGAAGAAACTATTAATATGTTGGATGAATTTATATCTGGAAAAAGAACAAATTTATCTAAAGAAGATATATTAAATTTATTGTTGTTAAAAAATTATGAACAAATTAATCCAAATTCTCAATTTAATTTTATCCAATTTATTAATTATGATGCAAATATCTTTAACACTTTAAATTTAAAAGATTCTGTTAGATGGAATGAATCAGCCTTTTCTACTAATTTTATAACTTATCAGGATATCATAACAAATTCAGAAAATAAGGAAAAATATTTAAAAATATTTACAAGTTTATTTTTAGATATTGATGTTTCGTTAGAAAATATTTTTGTTAATGGAGTTTCAGAATATGATCCAAGTAAAAAGAATGCAATTTTTATTGGTAGCTCTTTGTTTAAGCCAATTAGTGGTGAAGTAACACCAGATAATTTTTCTAGACTTGAAAATATGCCAGATGTTTTAAATGAAGTTCAAACTACATTTTTAAAATTTCTTAAAAAATATCCGCCAGATAAATATAATATAATTTTTAAATTACATCCTGTTTTTTCAAATAAGGATGATGTAGAACATTTAGCAGCTATCAATTATGTAAAACAAATTTCTAATAATATGATTTCTAATCCAATTATTGTAAATTCTTCAATTCCATTAGAATCATGAATTGCATTTGATTATTATAATTATTTTGCCAACAATAAGGAAACTCCATCTATTTTATTTAAATCTAGTGAACCTGAGACGTGAACAACATTTTTTGGTTTTCAAGCTACATCTACAACTATTCAGACAACTAGAATTTTTTATCAAACTGCATTTAATATTGATAAATATAGAGTTTCTGAATTAATTCCATTTTATAATTTCCCAATTCCCAAATTATTTCCAGTTGTGAAACGTTTAGATAGTAATAATAGTTCTTACAATTATGAATTCGAGAATATCCAACAAATCAGAAAGATATATGATCCATATTGTCCATCAATTCATTTTGACTTGCCAATACTGGAAAAATATGATTCTATTATATTAAATTTAGAGCAAAACTAATATGAAAAAATCTATAAAGAAAAAATTGTTAGTATTTTTTGGAATTTCAGCAATTGCAGCTCCAATTATATCAGTTGCGACATATTTTGGTATTGAAGAAAATAAAGAAAATGTAATAAATAATTATAAGAATATAATTGATAATATAATAAATAATAATTCTAATACTGAAATTAATAATAATTTCATTAAAGGTGCTGATGTTTCATCGTATGCAGATGTTATAGAGAATTTTTTATTTGAAAATAATATAAAAAAAGGTGATAATGAATGATATTCTTATAAGGATATTCAGAATACTAATAATAAAGTTTGAAATCCTAAAACAAATACTGAAGTTAGTCTTTTAGAATACATTAATGATAATTTGTTTTCTTATTTTGATTCGAACAGCAATAGAGTATATGCAAATATGTTTGAAATTCTCAAGCTCAAAGGTTTTAATTCATTAAGATTAAAATTATGAGTTGATCCATATGATGAACATGGTAATCAATATGGCGGAGGGCATAATGATTTAGAAACGACTGTTTTTATAATTAATGAAGCAAAAAAATATGGTTTTAATGATTTTCTTTTAGATTTTCATTATTCTGATTTTTGAGCAGACCCAGGAAAACAATATATTCCAAAATCATGAAAAAATTTAACTAAGGAAGAATTAATTCAAAAAGGATATGATTATACTTATGATGTTTTAAAAACAATCTATGAAAAAACTAATGTAATTATAAATAGAGTGCAATATGGAAATGAAATTAATAATGGGATATTATGACCAAATGATTCATATCAGCCACAAAATTATGAATTTACTAATAATTTTATAATTTCAGCAATTAATGCTACTAAGCAATTTGAAAGCGATTATTCATGCAAAATCGACAAATCTATACATTTTTCTGCTGGATCTATTCAATCTTTAATTAATAATTTTAAAAAATCTATTAATGAGGTGGATACTATTCAATTATCATCGTATGTTGTATATGGAACAACATTAGATAATTTATTTAATGTTATAGAAACACTTAATAAACAATTTCCTGATAAAAAAATTGTCATTGGTGAATTAGCAATGCCATATACCTCATCTGAATATGGATACATTAATGATGGTTCTTCTGGGGTTGTTAACGAAAAAAAACCTAATTATGTAGATTATTCTCCTGAAATTCAGGCATTACTTATGTACCAATATATGCAATTTTTATCTAAATTATTACCAAATATGGAAACTGGATTTTATTGATGAGAAATTGGAAGTTTATATATAGGTAAATCTGCATGAGCAACAAAAGAAGGTATATTAAGTATTCCAAGTAGAAATGATAATTGACGTGATGTAAATAATTGAGCATCATTGACTGGTTTTGATAGAAATGGTGTTGCCTTACCTGTTTTAGATGTTATTAATTATTTTGAAAGAAACTTAAATGATAGTGATTTAATATATAAACCAAATGAAATTGTAAATATTTTTAATAATAAAGATACTTCTAAGAATGTATATTATAAAAATATTAATTTTTCATATCCATCTAATACTATAAAACAAGATTTATCAAAAATTTGTCTTGATTTGTCTGGTAAAAATGCTAATGATTTAGATATTGATATTAATATTCATGTAAATAAATATGATTATGAAGAATATTTGGATAAATATAGCTTTAATGAAATTTTAAATTTTATAGTAATTAGTGAAATTAAGAATGAATTTGATTCAATTATGTATGATCAAGTTAATTTTTCTAATTTTAAATATGACTATAATACCAAAATAGGCGAAATCACTATGAGTGCTAAAAATAATTCATTCTATTATAAAGGAATTATTACTTTTAAATTTAAGATACATGATACATATTATTCAAATACTATTGATTTAACTAATGAAATTATAGATATTGATAAAAATTCAAATGAATGGTTCAAAGAAATAATTAGTGTAATTAAAAATCAACAAAATTGGGCATTTGGAAATCAAATTTGAAATGCATTTGGTATTGAAGGTGGTGCAAATGATGATAATGAAATTTGATTATGGGATAAGAATAAATATGTAAATAGAAATCCAGAATTTTTCTTATTAAATAATGATGTTATAAGAATGTATAATAATAAGGTTGATTTTGATGTATTAAATGAAAATAAATTTTGAATAGATAATTTTAGTAGTTATTCAAATGGTGTTCATGAAATTTATTTTGCTATAAAAAAAGGATTGAATGATATTGATTGAGAATATAACACTCCATCTACATATTCTCAAGTAGGAAAAGAATCATGAAAATATATTGATATTTTAATATATAAGATAAAAGTTAATTTAATATAAAATAGTTATATGATAATATTAATTAAATATAAAGAGTTTAATTATTAAATATTAGTGATCTTATATTACTTGGATTACAATATGTATATAAGAATATAAAGATAATTATTTATATTTAAAATATTATATGGTAATGTAGAATAGTTTGTGGAAAGTATCTTTCTCCTTACAGGGCTAGATACTTTTTTCTAGCTATTAATTTATACCATAAAATTATGGTAAATCAAATTCTTCTTAAAATATGTTTAAATCGCAATCTTTTTAAATAACTTAAAATTTGTTAATATTCAAATATGAAGTAAACAAAAACCCCATCAAAAATTTGACAGAGCTTGTCCACTTCAAAAAGCACACTTTTGAAAGGACTAATATGTATTCTTAGAATAAATTTTATTTTTTAACATATTTTTCAAAAAACTTTAAAAAAATAGTTTTTATATGGTTAAATATATATAATATTTATGAATAAAATTTGATTAAGGGTTTTTATATGAAAAAAGCATTTAAAATTGGAATTTTAATTGCCTCAACATTATCAATTATTTCAATTACAACGTCAATTTTAACTTCATGTTCTAAGTCTACATCTGATGCAGGAGAAATTGATAAAAAACTAAAATCTGAATTTAATAGTTGATATAATAATTTAACTAATAGTGATTGACATCGTGATAATGATGGAAATATTATTGATTATCATGTTGATTCAGAACAACAAGCTTTAGCATTATATTCATGGTGTTCTGGAACTTTTTGAAATGCTCCATTACATTCTTGTATTGAACCTAAAAATAGATTGATTACAATAAGGGAATTAGATCCAGATTCCCCTCATGAGGTTAATGGAAATGGATATAAATTCCTTTCTTCAGCTTTACAAAAAGCCACTGTACCATATGATTTAGTTGTATATCATGGAGTAGAATTTATGGAAGTTGAGTTTTATGATCAACTCCAAGAATATATTATTGGTAATGAAAAAGATGGGTATGATTATTCTAATTGTGTTGGTAAAACAATTACAAGTTATGGTTTTATATCTACATCTTTAGTGCAACAATATGCTGATTCATTTTTTGATTGAAAACCACGTCCTGAAGTTTGGCCAAATGAAGGCATTATTCCAAACCCTTTAAAAGAACCAGTTTTATTTAAGATTAATATTCCTAAAGGTTATATTGGAGCTGCATATTTATCTAATTTTGGTTTTGCTGGATTTCCTACTACAAGTACAGAAGAACAAGTTTTAATTGATAGAAATTGTAAGTTCAAAATCACTAATGTTTTGCAAAATGTAAAAAACAGTAAAGGTGATTTAATTAATATTTTTGAAGCAGATTTATTAATTTAGAAATATGAATGTCTATTTTCAAAAAAAAATAACAAAAAAATATTAGTCGAAACAAATCTAACTAATATTTTTTATATCTATTGTTATTGAATTACTTCAATATTTGAATTATCAGAATTAAATTGTGAAATTACAAATAGTGGAATTGTACAATAACTGTTTAATTGTATTGATTTGTCATCAAAACTAGAATATTTACTTATACCAATTGTTTCAATATTAATAATTGATGTTTCTCAACTATCACCACCACTTGTTAATGCAACACTCATTGGAATAATTGATATTGATGTAAATCCAATTAAACCTAAAGTTCATCTTAATTTTTATTTATTAATGATATTAATGGAGTGGACTTCCCAAAACCACCACTAACTTCTAATAATTGACCAGTTACATAACTAGACATATCTGAAGCAAAATACAATACAGCATTGGCAATATCATCTGCTAAACCATCTTGTTGAAGAGGAGTGAAAGATTTAAAAGTTTGAACAAATTCAGCGCTCAAATTTTTTCTGACAGCTTCAGTATGAATTAAACCAGGCAAAACCGCATTGCATCTAATGTTGTATTTTCCCATTTGGGTTGCAATGTTTTGAGTCAATGAATTAATTGCCGCTTTAGAAGAAGTATAACCAATTCTACTGATATCTGGAACAACTGATCCAATAGTTGAAATATTAATGATACTCGCTGGCAACGCTTTATCAACCATATATTTACATAATTCTTGTGAAGCAATAAAAACAGAAGATAAATTTAATTCAATAGTATGAAAATAGTCTTCATAATTAGTATCTAATATAGTTTTATCTAATTGCGGATTACTACCACCATAGTTATTAACTAAAATATCAACTCTATTTTCTAGCTCTATAACTGTTTGAATCATTTTTGCAATTGAGTTTTTATCAGATGCATCAAAATATACATAATGTAAATCTAAATTAGGATTAGACATTTTTAATTGATATACTAACTCTTGGTTTCTAGCAGCCATATACACTCTTGCACCATGTTTTGCCAATTTAAAAGCAGACGCTAATCCAATACCTTTAGTAGATGCAGTAACAATTGCAATTTTATTTTCAAGTAGTTTTTTATCCATCTTTTATCCTTTTATTTTTCATTTAGTAATTCTATAATTTTATCTTCTATCTCTCTTGGATTAGTTTTATTTGCAATTCTATATCTTGGGATACCATTTTTATCAATTAAAAACTTTTCAAAGTTTCATTTGACATTTTTAGCACGTTCAGTTCATGGCAATGTTTCTTTTAAAAAAGTATATAAATCATTCGCCTCTTTACCATTAACATTAATCTTGGCAAACATATCAAAATTAACCCCATAATTTAAAGTACAAAATTGATGAATTTCTTCATTTGATTTGGGTTCTTGCATAAAAAATTGATTACATGGAAATCCTAGTATTTCAAATCCTTGATTTTTGTATTTATCATACAAATATTGTAAATCTTTATATTGTGGCGTATTTCCACATTTAGATGCAACGTTAACAATTAAAAGAACTTTGTTTTGATATTTGTTAAAATCAACAATATTACCATGAATGTCTAATTCTTTAAAATCATAAACAGTTTTTGTCATTATTAATTTTTATCTTTCATATGTGGAAATAGTAATACATCTCTGATAACATCTTTTTCAGTTAATAGCATTACTAATCTATCTATTCCTAATCCCATTCCGCCTGTGGGTGGTAAACCATATTCAAGAGCATTGATAAAATCCATATCCATTTCATTAGCTTCATCATTACCCAAATCTTTTTCTTTTAATTGTTCTTCAAATCTATTGTATTGATCAATTGGATCATTTAATTCACTAAAAGCATTAGCAAATTCTTTTTGACAAATGAATAACTCAAATCTTTTAGTAAATCTAGTATCTGAATAATCTATTTTTGCTAAAGGGCTAATTTCTACTGGATGACCATAAACAAAAGTTGGTTCTATTAATGTTTCTTCACAATATTTTTCAAAAAAGGCATTAATTACATGTCCATATTTCATTTGGTGAGGCAATAACTCGATGTTATGTTCTTTTGCAATTTTAACAGCTTCTTCATCATTTTTAATATTATAAAAATTAATATTTGTAACTTGATTAATTAAATCTACCATATGAATTCTTTTAAAGGGTTTAGATAAATCTACATTAAACCCACGATATTTATATTGATTTTTTCCAATAACATTGGCACAATGTTTAATCACACCTTCAGTTAAATCCATCATTCCTTCCATTCCAGTATATGCAACATATGCTTCCATTGATGTAAATTCTGGATTGTGAGTTGCATCCATACCTTCATTTCTAAAAATTCTACCAATTTCATATACTTTTTCAAACCCACCAACTATACATTTTTTAAGTGGTAATTCAGTAGCTATTCTTAAATAGTATTCACGATCTAATGCATTATGATGAGTAATAAATGGTCTTGCTGCTGCCCCTCCTAAAACAGGGTTTAAGACAGGTGTTTCAACTTCAAAAAAACCATTTGAATCCATATAGTTTCTAATTGCTTTAATTATTAAACTACGTGCAACAAATGTTTGCATTGATTCATCATTCACAATTAAATCTACATATCTATTTCTTGCTCTAATTTCTTCATCTACTAAACCATGAAATTTTTCAGGTAAAACTTTTAATGCTTTTGAGATAATAAAGATATCTTTTACATTAATAGTTACTTCACCAGTATTAGTTTTCATTGCAGTACCAATGATTTTAACAATATCACCAACATCAATTTCTTTAAACTTTTTAAAAACATTTTCATCAACAACCTTTTTATTAACATAAAACTGTCCATTTCCACTAAAATCCTTAATGATTCCAAATGTCTGACGAATTCCCATTACTCTTCCTGCTAAAACAATATCATTAGTTGGATGATCATGTAATTCTTCTTTAGAAAATTTATTATATTCATTTTTAAATTCAGCTAAGTTATATGTTCTATTAACTAGCTCAGTTTCATATGGATTTTTATTTTCAGATTGTAATTTTTTAAGATTTTCACGTCTTATTAATTCTTGTTCACTAAATTTTCTTTCCATTGTTCTCTCCTTTTAATTATTTCGAAAATCAATAAATACTTTGTAAAATTTAGAAATATTATTGATCCTTAGTATTAATAAATAAGAAATTAAAAATGTTTCAATAATATATACTAAATTAGTATATAAACTAGTATTTCATATGTTTATATTATATTTTATATCTAGATTATCTAAAATAAGAATATTAATTAAATAACTAAATGTAATTATTATAAATGTGTTTAATATCAACAATATGGGTATAAGTAAACTTATTCATAAATTATGTATATTCATAGTTGATAAGAATAATAAATATTTTTTATTGTTTTTATATCAAAAAAAACTTATAATTCCTTGTAGTAAACAATTTATGACAAATAAACTATAACCTAAAACATAAAAATATACTTCATTTTTGTTTATAAACTGCAACCATGTGCTATCATTTGTAATTTCTTTTTGATTTAAAATAGTTAATATAAAAATGGTACCTATCATTAATAAAAAAGTTAAAAATACATATATTAAATAAATTTTATAAAAATATTTAATACTAATTATAAATATATTGAAATGGTGCTGAATTAATTTATAACCTTGAAAATTTTTATTATTATCATAGATTGTTAACCTATTGTTAAAAGCATAATTCTTTTCATCTTCTAATGATATTGTTTCATTTATGTTGTTGTTGTTGTCTACATTAAATATTAAAATAGTTTTTTTATATATTTTTGCAATTTGATTACATATAGTCTTTATTTCTAAAGTTTGGGAATCATTAAGATTAAAATCATCTAATTTTATTAATATATATTCAACATTCTTTATTAACCCTGAAATTATTATTAATTTTGTTTTTAATAATGAACTTAATTTATTTATTTTGGTATTCAAAAATTTTGAGTTAAAATCCAAAGGTTTTAAAAATTTATTAATTTTAATATTGTGATTTTTAGATAAATTTTTTACAATTTTTAAATATTCATAACATGTAATTTTATTATTGAAAATTATATTTTTTTCACAAAAAGCAACATTTTCATAGTAAAAATTATCTAAATTATTTTTATCTAATTTTGTAATATCAATATTATTTATTAAAATATTACCATTAAGATAATTTTTTTTCTGTTTTAATAAATAGTATATTGAATGAATTTTTTCCTTATTATTTGAACATATATAATGACAAACATTCTCTTTCAATTCTAAAGTAATTCCATGAGAAAAGGTTTGTGTAAAGTTCTCAATTTTTACAGATTCAAGATATATCATAATATTTATATTTTAACATTATAAATTGGAGTATTTTTATGGAATATGATGTTGTAGTTGTTGGTGCTGGACATGCTGGTTTAGAAGCAGCATTTGCTGCTAGTAAAAAAGGAGCAAAAACATTATTAATTACATTAAGTGAAGATGGTGTTGCTTTGATGCCATGTAACCCATCTATTGGTGGCCCTGCAAAAGGTGTTGTAACAAGAGAAATTGATGCACTTGGTGGAATGCAAGGTATTGCAGCTGATGCTAATCAATTACAAATGAAATTATTAAATTCTTCAAAAGGGCCAGGGGTTTGAGCATTACGGGCA
The DNA here is from genome assembly GCA_944322645.1 of uncultured Ureaplasma sp. Lineage (GTDB taxonomy): Bacteria > Bacillota_I > Bacilli_A > Mycoplasmatales > Mycoplasmoidaceae > Ureaplasma. Next base: position 29,784 of record CALUPI010000012.1, on the reverse strand, counting down.
CAGGTAGATAAGGTAAAATATCATAAATGATTTTTAGAAAAAATTGAAGAACAAAACAATTTAACATTATTAATTGATGAAGTTATAGATTTAAAAATTGAAAATAATAAAATATCTGGAGTAGTAACTAGAGATAATGGTGAAATTGTTACAAAATCAGTAGTTTTAACAACCGGAACTTACCTTGAATCTATAACATATAGAGGTGATGATAAAAAACATGAAGGACCAAATGGTGCTAAATATGCAAAATCATTATCAAAAAAATTAGAAAATCTTGGTATCCAATTAATAAGATTAAAAACTGGAACTCCCCCTAGAATTATAAAGGATTCTATTGATTATTCAGTTATGCAATTAGAGCCAGGTACCAATGAAAAACTATGTTTTGGTTTTTATGAAAAAACTTTTTTACCATATGAACAACAATTACCCTGTTATATAATTCACACAAATGAAGATACTCATCAACTTATTAGAGATAATTTATCAAAGTCGGCTATGTATGGAGGTTTAATTAATGGGATTGGGCCTAGATATTGTCCATCTATTGAAGATAAAATTGTTAAATTTCCAGATAAAGATAGACATCAAATATTTGTTGAACCAGAATCACTTGAATTAGACACAATGTATTTGGGTGGTTTTTCCACATCAATGCCAATTGATGTGCAGGAATTAATGATCAGAAGTTTACCGGGTCTAAAAGATTGTATCATTGATAAATATGCATATGCTATAGAATATGATGCAATCGATCCTACACAAATATATCCAAGTCTGATGTTTAAAAATATTTTAGGTTTATTTAGTGCTGGACAGATTAATGGGACAAGCGGATATGAAGAAGCAGCCGGGCAAGGTTTAATTGCTGGTATTAATGCTGTAAATTATATTGAAAATAAAGAACCATTAATTTTATCAAGAACTAATTCATATATTGGGGTTATGATTGATGATATTGTTACTAAGGGTGTTAGTGAACCTTATCGTTTATTAACTTCAAGAGCTGAACACCGTTTATATTTGCGAAATGATAATGCAGATGAACGTTTAACAGAAATTGGGTATAAACAAGGAATGATAGATGCAGATAGATATGATTATTTTTTATGTCAACAGGATAAAATTAATGAAATTTTAAGTATACTACATTCAAAAACAGTTGGACAAGTAGACAAATTAAAATTTATAGTGAAAAAAAATAATGTTAGTTTATTTGAATATATTAAACGTCCAGAAATTAAATTAATTGATGTATTAAATTTGTTAAAAATTAGAAAAGATTCAATTTTAACTGATGACTTAATTCAAAAAATTGAAATAAAAATTAAGTTTGAGGGTTATATAAAATTACAAGAAGAAAAAATTCAACAATATCAAAATTCTCATGATTTAGATTTATCTAAAATTATTGATTATAAATTAGTACCAAATTTATCATTAGAAGCAATTGATAAGTTGAATAAAATAAAACCATTAACCCTGTCTCAAGCAGGTAGAGTAAGCGGGATTTCTATTGAAGATATTATTAAAATTAAATATTATTTAGAAAAATTATTATAATTTATGCCTAATCAATTTTCATCTATATTTTTTCAAAAAACTGGTAGTCATAAATCTCAGATTTGTCAATATTTAAATAATGAAATCCCTTTTAGTACAAAAGTAAGACTAATTGAACAAATGAAACTTTTGGAAATTTATGGAATTAAACCTGGATATGTTAAAATCAAAAAATTCCAAAATGATATGTTTAAGATACGTTTAAATGATGGTAACAATAATTGTCGTGTTTATTTTATTTTAATTAACAATGTTATTTATTATTTATATGGATATAATAAGAAAACTCAGAAAACTGCAGATGGTGTAAAAATTAGAATTAATAATTTAAAAATTGAATTATTAGAACAAATCAAAAAGCAAGAAAATTATTTATCTCAATTTATTGATTGAAATAAGGAGATTTAAGATGAATAAAATTGAATTTGAAACTTATTTAAAAAAAATATTACCTTTTGTTGATTCAACAACTTTTGAATTAATTGAAAAATATAAAAAAATATTACAAGAAAAAAATAAAAAATTCAATTTAACAAGACTAGATAAAGAAGATATTATCTATGATTCATATTTTTTAGAATCAATTTTACCATTTATTAATTTAGGTTACAATTCTGAGGATATTTCTTTATCTATTTTAGATATTGGCTCAGGAAGTGGAATTCCTGGGGTAATGTTGAAGATAATTTTTCCTAACACAAAAGTCACTTTATTAGATTCAAATTCAAAAAAAACACAATTTTTAAGTGAGTTAATTGTTAGTCTAGGATTATCTAATATTGAAGTAATTAATGTAAGAGCAGAAGAATATATAAATGGTAATAGAGAAAAGTTTGACATTGTTACTTCAAGAGCGGTAAGTAGTTTAAATAAAATTTTAGAAATTTCTGTTCCGTTTGCAAAAGTTGATGGAGTAATTATAGAACCAAAATCTTTAAATGCTGAAAATGAATTATTTGAATCAAAGCAAGCAATTGAATTATTAGATATAAAATTAGAAAAAACAGTAGATTTTATTTTTAATTCTCATCATCATTTTGTATTTTTATTTAGAAAAATTAAAGAAACTAATAATAAATTTCCAAGACTTTGGTCACAAATTTTAAAAAAACCATTATAAAAATATTATTATATATTACCTATTATATATATAGAAAAATTGAAATTTTGATAAAAAATTAAAAAAAATTTAAAAAAATATTTACAGATTTCATTTTTGTGTTATACTTTTATATGTTGAGTCCAATGTGACTAAACAGTTTGTTCTTTGAAAACTTAATAGATCCGTTAATTTTTGAGAGTTTGATCCTGGCTCAGGATTAACGCTGGCGGCATGCCTAATACATGCAAATCGAACGAAGTACTTGTACTTAGTGGTGAACGGGTGAGTAACACGTATCCAATCTACCCTTTGGTTGGGGATAACTAGTCGAAAGATTAGCTAATACCGAATATCAATATTACTATCGCATGAGAAAATATTGAAAGATCCGTTTGGATCGCCTTTGGATGAGGGTGCGGCATATCAGATAGTTGGTGAGGTAACGGCCCACCAAGTCAATGACGTGTAGCTGTACTGAGAGGTAAAACAGCCACAATGGGACTGAGACACGGCCCATACTCCTACGGGAGGCAGCAGTAGGGAATTTTTCACAATGGGCGAAAGCCTGATGGAGCAATGCCGCGTGAATGATGAAGGTCTTATAGATTGTAAAATTCTTTTATTTGGGAAGAATGGCTAGAGTAGGAAATGACTTTAGTTTGACTGTACCATTTGAATAAGTATCGGCTAACTATGTGCCAGCAGCCGCGGTAATACATAGGATGCAAGCGTTATCCGGATTTACTGGGCGTAAAACGAGCGCAGGCGGATTAGCAAGTTTGGTATGAAAGGCTATTGCTTAACGATAGTTTGTATCAAAAACTGCTAATCTGGAGTGTAGTAGGGAGTTTTGGAATTCCATGTGGAGCGGTGGAATGCGTAGATATATGGAAGAACACCAGTGGCGAAGGCGAAAACTTAGGCTATCACTGACGCTTAGGCTCGAAAGTGTGGGGAGCAAATAGGATTAGATACCCTAGTAGTCCACACCGTAAACGATGGTTATTAAATGTCGGTACGAATTGTATCGGCGTTGCAGCTAACGCATTAAATAACCTGCCTGGGTAGTACATTCGCAAGAATGAAACTCAAACGGAATTGACGGGGACCCGCACAAGTGGTGGAGCATGTTGCTTAATTTGACGATACACGTAAAACCTTACCTAGGTTTGACATCTCCTGCAAAGCTATAGAAATATAGTGGAGGTTAACAGGATGACAGGTGGTGCATGGTTGTCGTCAGCTCGTGTCGTGAGATGTTGGGTTAAGTCCCGCAACGAGCGCAACCCCTGTTGCTAGTTAAATTATCTAGCGAGACTGCTGTCGCAAGGCAGAGGAAGGTGGGGATGACGTCAAATCATCATGCCCCTTATATCTAGGGCCGCAAACGTGCTACAATGGACGATACAAACCGTTGCCAAGTCGTAAGATGGAGCTAATCGGAAAAAGTCGTTCTCAGTTCGGATTGAGGGCTGAAATTCGCCCTCATGAAGTTGGAATCACTAGTAATCGCGAATCAGACATGTCGCGGTGAATACGTTCTCGGGTCTTGTACACACCGCCCGTCAAACTATGGGAGCTGATAATATCTAAAAACGTTATGTTAACCGTAAGGAGGCAGACGTCTAGGATAGGATTGGTAACTGGAGTTAAGTCGTAACAAGGTATCCCTACGAGAACGTGGGGATGGATCACCTCCTTTCTTCGGAGTATGTTATATACGTACTAAGTGTACATTAAAATCCATTATATAAATATCACGAGATTTGATAATGGTCGGATCTATTAAGTTTTGAGAGTGCAAGCTCTCCTATTAAGTTTACTTAATAGAAGATAGTTCTTTGAAAACTAAATATTATCATCAATCTTTCCGGTTGTTTATTATTTATAATAAATAACCAATCATAACTATTTATAGTTAACAATATTAAGGATTTATTAATAAGTTATTAAGAGCTTATGGTGAATGCCTTGGGACATGAAGGCGATGAAGGACGTGCAAATCTGCGATAAGCTACGGGTAGCTGATAAGAGGCTATGATCCGTAGATCTCCGAATGAGGAAACTCTATATAAAGTAATTTATATAATCAATAACTGAATTCATAGGTTATTGAAGCGATACCTAGTGAAGTGAAACATCTCAGTAGCTAGAGGAAAAGAAAACGAAGTGATTCCCTAAGTAGCGGCGAGCGAAAGGGGAGGAGGCCAAACCGTAGCAATACGGGGTTGTAGGACTACAATGTGGACTTAAGTATGATAGTAGAATTGGTTGGGAAGCCAAACCATAGAATGTGAAAGTCATGTATACGAAATCATATTTATACCTAGTAGTATCCTGAGTACGGCGAGACACGTGGAATCTTGTCGGAATCTGCCCAGACCATTGGGTAAGCCTAAATACTAACATGTCACCGATAGCGCATAGTACCGTGAGGGAACGGTGAAAAGAACCCAGAGATGGGAGTGAAATAGAACCTGAAACCATAAGCTTACAAGGTGTTAGAGCACATTAATGTGTGATAGCGTGCCTTTTGAAGTATGAGCCTGCGAGTTATTGTTATATGCAAGGTTAAACTGTAGAAGTGGAGCCGTAGGGAAACCGAGTCTTAATAGGGCGAATTAGTATGTGACAATAGACGCGAAACGGGATGATCTAGCTATGGGCAGGTTGAAGGTGAAGTAACATTCACTGGAGGACCGAACCCACTTTCGTTGAAACGACAGGGGATGACCTGTGGCTAGCGGTGAAATTCCAATCGAATTCCGTGATAGCTCGTTCTCGCCGAAATATTTTTAGGAATAGCGTTGGATTATGAAGTTGTGGAGGTAAAGCGCTGAATCTATGATGGCGCCACCTCGGTGTACTGAATAGAATTAAACTCTGAATGCCACAATTTCTACTCCAGCAGTCAGACAGTGGGGGATAAGCTTCATTGTCGCGAGGGAAACAGCCCAGATCGTTAAATAAGGTCCCTAATATACGCTAAGTGGAAAACGATGTTGAGTTTCATAAACAGCAAGGATGTTGGCTTAGAAGCAGCCACCGTTTAAAGAGTGCGTAACAGCTCACTTGTCGAGAGACTCTGCGCGGAAGATGTAACGGGGCTAAGCGTATAACCGAATTTACGGATTCAATAGTAATATTGAGTGGTAGGCGAGCGTTGTATATAGGGCGAAGGTAGAGTGTGAACACTGCTGGACAGTATACAAGTGAGAATGCAGGCGTGAGTAACGAATGAAAGTAAGAATCTTTCAAGCCGATTGACTAAGGTTTCCTGGGCCAGGTTCGTCCGCCCAGGGTAAGTCGGTACCTAAGATCAGGCCGAAAGGCGTAGTCGATGGAAAACGGGTTAATATTCCCGTACCAATTATAGAAATGATGGAATGACGGAGAAGGTTAATGAGGGCCGGTTATTGGATTCCGGTTTAAGTAGTAAGTCGTGGAAATTGGTAAATCCGTTTCCTTTAACGGTGAGCTACGAATACGATCGAACGTTTCGACAAGTAGAGAAGTCTCAAACATCATGCTTCCAAGAAAAGTTTCTAGTGTTAATTCTATAATTGACCGTACCGAGAACGAACACACGTGGTCAGGTATAAATGTACCAAGGCTAGCGAGTTAACTACAGTTAAGGAACTCTGCAAATTGACTCCGTAAGTTAGCAATAAGGAGTGCTCACATTACTGTGAGCCGCAGTGAATAGCGAGGGGGAAAAAAAAAAAAAAAACACAGCTCTATGCTAAGTCGCAAGACGATGTATATGGGGTGACACCTGCCCAATGCTGTAAGGTTAAGGAAGAGGGTTAGCAGCAATGTGAAGCTCTTGACTGAAGCCCCAGTGAATGGCGGCCGTAACTATAACGGTCCTAAGGTAGCGAAATTCCTTGTCGGGTAAATTCCGTCCCGCTTGAATGGTGTAACCATCTCTTGACTGTCTCAACTGTAGACTCGGTGAAATCCTGGTGAGGGTGAAGACGCCCTCTTGGCGTGATTGGACGGAAAGACCCCATGAAGCTTTACTGTAGTTTAATATTGAAGAATTTGATTGCTTGTAGAGTATAGGTAGGAGACTTTGAAGTAGATTCGCCAGGATCTATGGAGTCGTCGTTGGAATACTACCCTTGTAATTAGATTCTTCTAACTTGTAGCCATGAACCTGGCTAGAGGACAGTGTTAGATGGGCAGTTTGACTGGGGCGGTCGCCTCCCAAAAGGTAACGGAGGCGCGCAAAGGTACCCTCAGCACGGTTGGAAATCGTGTTTAGAGTGTAATGGTATAAGGGTGCTTGACTGTGAGACATACAAGTCGAACAGGTAGGAAACTAGGTCATAGTGATCCGGTGGTTCAGAATGGAATGGCCATCGCTCAACGGATAAAAGCTACTCTGGGGATAACAGGCTGATAGTGCCCAAGAGTTCATATCGACGGCACTGTTTGGCACCTCGATGTCGACTCATCTCATCCTGGAGCTGGAGCAGGTTCCAAGGGTTCGGCTGTTCGCCGATTAAAGAGATACGTGAGTTGGGTTCAAACCGTCGTGAGACAGGTTGGTCCCTATCTGTCATGCCCGTAGGAAGATTGAGAAGCTCTGTTCTTAGTACGAGAGGACCGGAATGGGGGCACCTCTTGTGATCCTGTTGTAGCGCCAGCTGCACTGCAGGGTAGCAACGTGCCCAATGGATAAACGCTGAAAGCATCTAAGTGTGAAACCAGCTTCAAGATTAATCTTCCCTCCCTTAAGTGGGGTAAGAATCGTTAAAGACTATGACGTTGATAGGTCAGATGTGTAAGTGCTGTGAGGCATTTAGCTAACTGATACTAATAATTCGAGGACTTAGATAAATAATTAATATTTTGATTGTAATAGATAGTATTTAGTTTTCAAAGAACTATCATAGGTGCGATGACGTTACCGGTGTGGAAATACCCGTTCCCATCTCGAACACGGAAGTCAAGCACATCAGGGCCGAAGGTAGCTGTATGGTGAGAATAGGACATTGTCGCGCTAATTTAAAATCATAACCTAACTGGTTATGATTTTTTTGTACTTTTTATATTTTATTAACTATGTTATTAATTACATCTAATAAATTTTTATCCTTAGTAATTAGTTCTTTGGTTTTTTCAACTCCATTCATTACAGTGGTATGATCACGACTACCAAGTAATAATCCTATTTCTTTATATGACATATTAAAAATTTGTTTAAGAATATACATTATTAGATGTCTAGCATTTACTATTTCTTTTTTTCTAGAAGTACCTGTTATATCTTGAACGGATACATAATATAACTTTGCCACATTAGTGATGATTACTCCAGGGCTTACATATTTATCACTATTATTAGAAACATTAGTTTTAATATTGTTTGCTTGTGATTCAATTTCTAAAATATCTTTAATAGTCTTCTCATTAATAATATTATTTGGATTTAATTTTGAGAAAAAAATAATTTTATTAATAGCTCCAATTAAAATTCTAATATCATTATTAAATCAATTATAAATAAATCTAATGGAATCATCATCCATTATTAAATTTGTAGATTTAATAGTTTCCCTAATAATATTTTTTATAGAATCTTCATCAGGATTTTTAATTTTTATAGTAATACCTGATGAAAAACGAGAAATCATTCTTTCTTCAAACCCTAATAAATTATCAGGATTTTTATCTGCTGTCATAATTAATATTTTTTTATTTTTAATTAAGTTATTAAAAATATGAAAAAGAATTTCATTTGTTTTAGTTTTGTCTGCTAAAAATTGAACATCGTCAATAATTAATAAATCATAACTAGAATATAATTCTTTTAATTCTTCTATTTTTTGACTACTATTTTGTAAAGCATGATAAATTTCTTTAGTAAAATTAGTTGCATCTATATAGCATATAGATTTATTTGGAAATTTTTCTTTGTATGTATTAGCTAATGCAGAAGTTAGATGAGTTTTACCTAATCCTGTAGAACTATAAATAAAAATTGGGTTAAAATCAGTTTGTCCTTTTTCAATAATTTCTTTCACAATTGTATATGCATTTTTATTAAATTCGCCAACAACATAGTTATTAAAATTGATTGATTTATCAAGATAGTTATTTTTATTATTTTGAGCTATTGTTGGAATTTTATCCTGAATATCATGTCATTCTTGATCATTTAATACTAAAATCGAGATATTATCATTGTTAATACTATTATAAAGTTTTGTAATTTCATGAGAATTATCATTTAAATAATTTTTAATAAAGTCATTGTTAGACAATATATATAATTTTTCATTTATAGAATTTAAAACTTTAGTAGAGGACAAAATATCCTTAATTAAAAAGTCATTATTTATAATGTTTGCAAAGCTTTCAATAGTTGCTTCTCAATTTTTATTTAATTTAGAATTTGCCATATTTTATGAAATATATCAATATTTTATCAATATTTTAATTTTTTAAAATTATTTTTATATGTTATACTTAATAAGTATATATTTATAATTTTTTATGATTATAACCGTATTATAATTATTTAATTTTATTAATTGGTGGTAAATTATGAAAAGAACATTTCAACCTAACAAAAGAAAAAGAGTAAAAGTTCATGGGTTTAGAGCTAAAATGAAATCTGCAACCGGACGTGATCAATTAGCTCGTAGACGTGCTAAAGGCCGTCATAAATTAACTGTTTCAAGTGAAAGATAGTTAATATGAATAAGGTTAATCGTTTAAAAGACGGTAATCAAATACAAAGCGTATTAAAACAAAAAAATAAACTTTTTAGTTATATTTGTAATATTTATTATGTAAAAGTCAATGATGGTTTACCTTATAAAATCGCAATAATTGTAAGTAAAAAAATATCGAAAAAAGCAGTAATTAGAAATAAGGTAAAAAGACAAATAAGAGCAATTATTAATGAACTGAATTTATCTATGCTTAATATTCACATTGTGATAATTGCAAAAATGGATTGACTTAATACGGATTATAATAATTGTAAAAAAACATTATTTAAATTATTTCAAAAGATAGGAGGATCTAAATAATGTCAGAACAAAAATTGATTATTCCTGGTTTTATTAGCATGTCTCCTGTTGATAAAACTAAGAGAAATTCTAAAAAAATATTAAAAATAATTTTTAGAGTTTTTAAAATTTTGGTATATTTAGCCTTCTTTGGTATAGGTTTATATGGTTGTTTTCAAACATATACAGATTCATGAACAATTTCCTCTACAACTATTGGAAATGGATTAGAAATTGGTTTTAGCCCAGTAAGTGGTGTAACTGACCCAATGTATGTGCTTATATATAGTGGATCTGGTCCATATTTTACATTAACCACTGAGTTTACAATGGCCTATGGTCCTTTCTATGCATTATTTGTATGACCATTTGCAATGATTTTATTAAACTTTATGTATGCTACTAGATCTTGACCGGTGGGAATAAATGCATTAGTGGGTATCTTCTTAGTATTATTAATAATTAGATTAATTACTTTAGCGGTTTCAGCTCGATCAATGTTACAATCCGAACGGATGTCGGAAATTCAAGGTAAAGTTGCTGAAATTAATGCCAAATATAAAGATGCCAAAGATATGCAATCACGACAAAAAAAGCAAATGGAAATTCAAGAATTATATCGAAAGAATAATGTTAAACCATTTGCGGCAATGGAACAAATATTTATAACACTACCAATATTCTTAATTATTTATAGAGTTGTAACTGTGTTAAGACCATTGAAATTTACCATTATTTTCGATGCCTGAGATTTATCTCAATCACCAATATCTCAATTATTTAGTAACTTTACTACAACTGGATGACCATATATATTCTTCTTAATATTAGTTATTCCATCACAATTTATGTCACAAATATTACCAAGAATGTTGGCTAAAAAGCGTTCAAGACATGCGACTACGGTTGGTGTAAAAAATAATCAATCAATGAAAAGAATGAAAACAATGAACACAGTTATGTCAGTCTTTATGGCAATAATTGTTGCAATTAGTGCTTGTGGTATTGGTACATATTGATTCTTTAACTCTTTATTTTCAATTCTTCAATCATATATTATTCATAAGATGATTATGAGAAAAAGACAAACTTCAAAGGGAGTTACAATTGAATCTAAATTAAGTAAATTAGGAATTAGTTAATATAATGGAAAAAAACAAAATTCATAATTTTATTAATAAAAAAAGTTTTGTTACATCTAAAAAGATGGGACAAAACTTTTTGCATTCAATGTCAATTAAAAAAAGAATAGTTGATTCTGCTAAACTTCAGACAAATGACTGTGTAATTGAAATTGGTCCAGGTTTAGGATCAATAACAGAAATTATTTTAAATACTAATCACCCAATGTTAGCAATTGAATTAGATAAACGTTTATACTCATTTTTAGTTGATAAGTTTTCTAATAATCCTAATTTTAGAATTATTAATAATGATGTTTTAAAAATTAATCTGGATGAATTACTAATTAATACTTATCCAAATTATAAAGATCACAATTTTGTGATGATTGCTAACCTTCCATATTCAATTTCCTCAAAAATTGTTTTACAAATTATAAAATCAGAAATTATTAATAAAAGTATTATTATGGTTCAAAAGGAAATGGCAAAAAGAATTTGTGCTAAAGAAAATACAAGTAATTATAATGCATTTAGTGCATTAGTTAGATTATGTTTAAATGTGACTCATTTATTTAATGTTGGACCTAACAATTTTATACCTGCACCAAAAGTAGATTCATCAGTAATTAAATTAGAAAAAAATCATTTAATTCCAATAGAATCTATTGATAAAATTGACAATTTTTTAAGAATTTGTTTTCAAAATCGGAGAAAAACTCTTTTTAATAATTTATCCTATAGTTTTAAAAAAGAAGATATTATTACTAACTTAGCTATATTAAATTTAGATCATAAAATTCGAGCTCAACAATTATCTCCATTAGATTTGTATAAGGTATATAAGTTATTCTATGAAAGATAAAATTATTTGTTATCCTAAAATAAATATAGGATTAAATTTTTATGAAAAAGATAAGTTGTCACAGAAACATAATCTTGAATCTTTATTCATGAAATTTATTAATAATGAATATTATGATATTCTAGAAATAGAAGAAGCTAATGACACAACAATTCTCTATGATGGTGATAACATTAAAAATTGTTTAATTGAAAAAACCATAAATTTTTTAAAGCAAAATGATTATATAGGCCATTCTTTAAATTTTAAAATTAATATTTGTAAAAAAATTCCTATTGGTACAGGGTTGGGTGGAGGCTCGTCTAATGCAGGTGAATTTATAAGATATTTAATAAGAAATAAATATATCAAAAAAAAATTAAACTTTTATGATGTAGCTAGATTTTTAGGTTCTGATATTCCATTTTTTATAAATGGAAATAAATGGGCAATAGTTAGTGGAATTGGTGATATTATTACTCCAATTAATATAAACACTAGGCTAAAAATTAATATTTATTTTCCTAAAATTTCTATTTTTACTAAAAATATTTTTGATAATTTTATTAATATAAAAAATAACAAAAAACTAAATAATTTTAATAAAATTATTAGTGATATAAATAACAATATAATTCCGCTAGAAATTTATAATGATTTAGAACCATGTGTATTATCATTAAATTCTGAGTTAAATGTTATTTATGAATGTTATAAAAAAGATAATGATATAGTATTCATATCAGGAAGTGGGTCAACATTAGTTATGATGAATAGTGATAAAAAAATTAGAACAAGATATGCGCCAAGTCCAACTGGTTACTTTCACATTGGTGGTGCTAGAACAGCTATTTTTAATTATTTATTTGCCAAACATTACAAAGGTGACTTTATAGTAAGAATTGAAGACACCGATGTTGAAAGAAACGTTGAGGGTGGTATTGAGTCTCAACTATCTAATTTGGCATGAATGAAAATTGTTCCAGATGAATCTGTCAATAATCCTGGAAAATATGGTCCATATATTCAATCTGCTAAATTGGATAGATATAAAATTCTTGCACATGATTTACTTGCAAATGGTTTAGCATATCGTTGTTTTTGTACTGAAGAACAATTAGAAAATGATCGTCAACAAGCTATAGATAATCATCAAACTCCAAAATATAACCGTAGATGTTTTCATCTTTCTGATGATGAAATTAAAAATAATTTAGATAATAACATTCCATATGTTATAAGATTAAAAATCAATGATAACACAACCTATGGATGAGAAGATATTATTAGAGGTAAAATTGATGTTCCTTCATCAGCAATGACTGATCCAGTTATATTAAAATCTAATGGCATTGCAATGTATAATTTTGCAGTGGTTGTAGATGATTTTGATATGGAAATTACTCATGTATTAAGAGGTGAAGAACATATTAGTAATACACCATATCAAATTGCCATTAGAGATTCATTAGGATTTAATAATGGTATACAATATGGACATTTATCAGTTATAATTGATGAAACTGGTAAGAAACTTTCTAAGAGAAATAAAACATTAAAACAATTTGTGGAAGATTATAAAAATATGGGTTTTATCCCTGAATCTATTGATAATTTTTTATCCTTATTAGGTTGAACTCCATCTAATAATCAAGAAATATTATCTATTGATGAATTAATTGCTGATTTTAATATTAATAATATTTCCAAGTCTCCAACATTTTTTGATTTTAAAAAATTATTGTGAATTGGAAATGAATATTTTAAAAAAATGGATAATGATTCTTATTTGAATTTTGTATTACCATTTATTAATACTAAGAATTGTTCTTCATGAATTCAAAATCATATTTCATCAGTGGCTTTATTATTTAAAAACCAAATTTCATATGCAGATCAAATTAATGATTTAATTAGTGAATATTTTATTAATACTCATTCACTTAATAATGAAGAAATGGAAATTATTCAAAATAATATTGATGTTGTGAATAAGTTTAAATCTTTAATAGAAACTACATCTGTTTTCAATGAACAAAATATTGTTGATATAATTAATCATGTTAAGACAGAAACCGGAAAAAAGGGTAAGGACTTGTTTATGCCAATTCGATTATGTGCAACAAGAATGTCACATGGACCAGAATTAGCTAAAATGATTTATTTTACTAGTCAGGAAAAAGTTTTAATCAATATTAAAGAAGTATTAAATAAAGGAGAATAAATATGAATAATCAAGATTTAATAGATGTTGCTTTTGAATGTGTGTTAGATTATTTTAAAAACAAAAAACCTGAAGCAACAATTTCTTTTGAAGAAATTTGCGATGCGGTTATTAAAAAGACTAAGATATCAAAAACCGATTTTGATAAAATTATTGGTTCTTTTTATGTTGATTTAATGCAAGATAGACGTTTAATTTATCTTGGTAATGATTCTTGAAATTTAAAGGATAGAATCAAATTAGATCAATATTTAAAAAATTTAAATTCTTTATATGATTATGATTCATCACAAGATGTAGAAGATGGATATGAAAATATGGTTAATATTGAAGAAGAATCTAAGGACATAATTGATGATGATTATAATAATGATGATGTTGAAGAAAATTATTCATTAGATAGCGAATTTGATCCTGAAGAAGAAGTTGATTTAGAAGACGATGATGATTCTGATTCAATGGATGACAAAGAAGATATTAATATTGAAGAATAGTTAATATGAAAAACCAAAATTTAGTAAATGCTAAAAATGTTATTTGTTTAGCTAACAAATATAAGTTTGCTGTCCCACATATTAATATAAATAATTTAGAATGAATCCAATCAACAATTGATGCAGCTATATTAGGCAATTGCCCTATTATTTTAGGAGTATCAATGGGTGCTGCAAAATATATGGGTGGATATAAATTAATATTTAATATGGTCAATGATTATATGAATTATATTAAATGTAATGTTGAGGTTGTTTTACATTTAGATCATGGTAATTTTGAAGCATGTAAAGAAGCTATTGATGCTGGATTTACATCAATTATGTTTGATGGTTCATCTCTACCTTTTGAAGAAAATTTAATAAAGTCTAAAGAATTAATTGATATATGTCAATCTAAAGATATATCACTTGAAGTTGAGGTTGGTACAATTGGTGGTGAAGAAGATGGTATTAGTAATGATGGTGAATTAGCTAATTTAACACAATGTTTAGAAATTTCTAAGCTTCCTATAGATTTTTTAGCTGCTGGAATTGGTAATATTCATGGTATTTACCCTTCTAATTGAAAAGGTTTGAATTTTGAATTATTAAATCAAATTGCCATCCAAACTAATAAACCAATTGTACTTCATGGAGGAAGTGGAATTGATAATACACAAATTCAAAAAGCTATTGAATTAGGTATTAGAAAAATCAATGTTAATACAGAGTGCCAAATTGCTTTTTCTAATGAACTAAAAAAATATTTTGATAATGTTGATAATATATTAGAAAAAAAGTCATATGATCCTAGAAAATACATGAAACTTGGAAAACAAGCAATTATAGATGTGTGTATTGAAAAATTCAAATTATTTAATTGTTTTAATATTTATAATAAGGAAAGATAATTATGAGTTTATTTGCTGGAATAGTTGGTTTGCCAAATGTCGGAAAATCAACGTTATTTAACACTATTACAAATGCTCAAGCATTGATGGCAAACTATTGCTTTGCAACTATTGAACCAAATTTTGGTATTGTAAATTTACCTGATAATCGCTTAAATAAATTAAAAGAAATATATAATACAGAAAAGGTTGTTCCAGCTACATTTAAATTTGTAGATATTGCTGGATTAATTGAAGGTGCTTCCAAGGGTGAAGGTTTAGGTAATAAATTTTTGCAAAACATTAGAGAAGTAGATGCAATTTGTCATGTGGTAAGATGTTTTGATGACAAGGATATTACACATCAATATTCTACTGTTGATCCAATAAGAGATGCTGAAGTTATTAATTTAGAACTTTCTATATCAGATCTTGAAATCGTGGAAAAAAGATTAGTTAAAATTAAAAAGAAGGCAGATTCTGGTGATAAAGAATCAATAGTTGAGGTCGGAATATTGCAAAAAGTATTTGCAGAATTAGAACAAGGTAAATCTGCATCATGTGCTAATCTAAGTGAGGATGAAAAGAAAATTATTCAATCATTAAATTTAATAACACTTAAACCAATGTTATATGTAGCAAATATTAATGAATCAGATATTGCAAATCCAGAACTAAACAAGAATTATCAATTATTAAAAGATTATGCTATTAAACAAGGTAATGTGATAATTCCAATGTCTATAAAAATTGAATATGATATTAGTCAATTACCTGAAGAAGATAAACAAGTTTTTATGCAAGATTTAGGGATTGAATATACTGGATTAGACAATGTTATTAGAGGTTGTTTTAAGCTTTTAAATTTATCTACATTTTTTACATGTGGTAAACAACAAGTTCATGCATGAACATTTAAAAATGGAATGCTTGCTCCACAATGTGCAGGTATTATTCATACTGATTTTGAACGAGGTTTTATCAAGGCTGAGGTTTTGTCATACAATGATTTAATTGAGTGTGGAACAGAGAATAAAGCAAAAGAATTAGGTAAAATGCGACTAGAAGGTAAAACATATATAATGAATGATGGTGATATTTGTAATTTTAAATTTAATGTATCTAAATAAAAAAAGGAATGTATTATGAGTAAAATTGTATCTGAAGGCTTTTTAGAAATTATTTGTGGCCCTATGTTTGCAGGGAAGACTGAGGAATTATTAAGAATATTAAATAGATTAAAATATGCACATGTTGACTATATAATTTTTAAACCTATTGTGGATTCAAGAAGTAAAAATTGTGTATATTCTCGTAATGGACAAACTGAAACTGCAATTGAAATCAAATCATCTTCGGAAATTTTAGAATATATAAAAAATATGAAACACAAAGTTCAAGTTGTTGCAATTGATGAGGCACAATTTTTAGATCAAGAAATAATCGATGTGTGTTTAACATTAGCTAATCACGATTTTCATGTTATTGTTTCAGGTTTAGATAAGAATTTTAAAGGTGAACCATTTGGGTTTATCCCACAATTAATGGTCTATGCCAATAAAATTAGAAAATTAACAGCAATTTGTACTCAATGTGGTTGTGAAGCTCATTATTCTCAAAGATTAATAGATGGAAAACCAGCAAGTTATAATAGTGATTTGATTTTAATTGGTGATAGTGAAAATTATGAAGCCAGATGTTTAAATCATTTTAGTGTTCCAGAAAAACCAGTATCTAAATCTTGTCAATTATTTAATAGAATTTATAAATAAAAAACCAGTTACGCAACTGGTTTTTAATTCATAATTTTTGAATTTTGAATATCATCAGTAGATAAATCTTCAAGTTCAGAAGTTTTTTGAGAAATTTTATCAGTTGAATCATTTTGATTATTGGTTCCAGAAAAATCTACTTTTTTTGTAAAATCAATATCCATATATTGTTCATTAATACTTTTTTCTTCATTATAAGTTTTATTTTTTAAAAAAGCATCAATAATTTTTAGAATTTTTTGTTCATTTAAAAATCTAGCACCAAGAGCAATTACATTTGATTGATTTTCTCTTGCATTTATTGCCATATTAGTTGAATAAACTAATGAACTTTTGATTCCTTTTACTTTATTGGCAGCAACATTGACACCAATACCACTTCCACAAATAACAATACCAAAAGCTTTAGCATTGCTATCGTGAACTTTAGTGGCTACTTTAATTGCATAAGTTGCATAATTAGCGGGAGCTGTTGAGTGACAACCAACATTAAATACTGTATATCCAGAGTTAAATAAATGTTTTTCAATAGTTTCTCTAATTTTATAGGATGCATGATCTCCACCAATATAAATAATTGGTAAATTATTAGAATCCATAATCTTCTCCTTTATAAATTATTTAACATATAAAAAGAACGATACATTTATTCATATAAATGTTACGTTCAATATATTTCAAATTTATATTTTTATATTCAAATAATTCATATTATAGAAATTAATTTACTTAATAATTATAAACTATATCATTAAAAATAACAACTAAATTTCCAACTTGTCTTCTTTAAGATTATATCCTATTTCAATAGGAGTATCTTTTTTGATTTTACCTTCTATTATTAATTCAGCTAATTTATTTTCAATGTGTTTTTGAATTCATCTTTTTAATGGACGTGCTCCAAATTCTTGGTTATATGCACATTCTGCCACAGTTGAATTAATTTTTTTATTAAATGAAATATTAAAACCTTCACTATTTAATCTGTGTGCTAAATCATTTAGAAGTTTATTAGCAATTTCTTGAACAACTTTTTCAGTTAATACATTAAATATTACAATTTCATCAATTCTATTAATCAATTCTGGTTTTAAGTACATAGTTAATTCTTTCATAACTTCATCTTTTTTGTTTTCAAGAATTAATTGTGCACCAACGTTAGATGTCATAATAATGATAGTGTTTTTGAAATTAATTTTACGACCATGAGAGTCTTTTAAGCTACCTTCATCTAAAATTTGTAAGAATAAATTTAAAACATCAGGATGAGCTTTTTCAATTTCATCAAATAGAATTACAGAATATGGATTTCTTCTCACTGCTTCAGTTAAAGCTCCGGCTTGTTCATATCCAACATATCCTGGAGGAGCACCAATTAATTTAGAAACTGAGTGTTTTTCCATATATTTAGACATATCAAATCTTATCATTGCATTTTCACTATCAAATAATGCTTCTGCTAAAGCTTTTGATACTTCAGTTTTACCAACACCAGTTGGTCCTAGGAATAAGAATGAACCAATTGGACGATTAGGATCATTAACACCTGCTCTTCCACGTAATACTGCATTAACTACTAAATCTATTGCTTCATTTTGACCTTTTACTCTTTGTTCTAGTTCTTCTTTTAAGTGTAAAAGTTTTTCCTTTTCTGATTCTAAAATTTTATTAACAGGAATACCAGTAGCTTTTGCTATAACTTCACTAATTTCCGTTGCAGTTACAGTATCTTTTATCATTCTATTTCCTTTTAATTTTAATTGTTCTTCAAGTTGATTTTTCTTTTCTTCAAGGCTAGGAATTGTTACATATAATAATTCTGATGCTTTTGCATACTCACCTTCCATTTTGAAACGCTCAATTTTAGCTCTTGCTTCATCAATCTTAGTTTTAAATTCAATGATTTTATCATTTTCAAGTTTTTCTTTATTTCAAACTTCAGATAACTTTTTATCTTCTTCAGTTAATTTTTCTAATTGAGCATCAATATTTTTTAATCTTTCAATAGATTTTGGATCTTTATCTTTTTGCAATGATGCACGTTCAGTTCTTAAGTTAATAATCTCTCTTTTTACTTGGTCTAATTCTGCAGGCATAGAATGCATTTCAGTTTGTACTTTTGCACAAGCTTCATCAACTAAATCAATTGCTTTATCAGGTAAGAAACGATCAGAAATATATCTTTCAGATAAGTCTACAGCAGCGACTAATGCAGAGTCAGTTATTTTAACTCCATGATACATTTCTCATTTTTCTTTTAATCCTCTCATAATTGTTAATGCCTCATGTTTATCTGGTTCACTAACATAAACTTTTGTCATTCTTCTTTCAAGTGCAGCATCTTTTTCTATATATTCACGATATTCATTGATAGTGGTAGCACCTATTAATTTTATTTCTCCACGAGCCATCATTGGTTTTAAAATGTTTGCAGCATCCATTGCACCACTAGTTTTTCCCATACCTACTAGTTGATGAATTTCATCAATGAATAAAATGATGTTACCATCCGATTTTGAAATTTGTTTAAATACTTGATTTAATCTTTCCTCAAATTGTCCTTGGTAACTAGCGCCAGCTATTAGAGACGTTAAACTAAGTTCTCAAATTTCTTTATCTAATAAATTATCTGGAACATCACGATGTACAATTCTTTGTGCTAATCCTTCTACAATAGCAGTTTTACCAACACCTGGTTCACCAATTAGAACTGGATTATTTTTAGATTTACGAGATAAAATTTCAATAACTCTTCTAATTTCTTCTTCTCTACCTATAATTGGATCAATTTTATTTTGTTGTACTTCTTTGTTGATGTTTCTTCCATATGCTTCCAATGGATTAACACCAACACCACTAGTTTGTTTCATTTCCATGTTTAAATCCTCCTATTAGATTTTTGCACTAATTATATTTTAGCACTTTTATGTTAAGAGTGCTAATTTTTTTAATTTTTTATTGAGAATTTAATAAGTTAAAATTATAAATATGTCTAAATTTATCAAATATTTAAAAAGATCATCTTGATGATTAATTATATTATTTATAATATTATTATCATTATTTTTAATATTTTATTTTTTGGCTAAAAATAATAATAATTATAATGATGCAAGAACAGCATTTTTAGTATTATTAATAATTTTTAGTATTTTTTATGTAATTATTTCTTATACAAATGGTTTTTTAATCTTTTTATATGATTGAAAACATAAACAAATTAATAGTGGTAAATTTAAAATACCAATTTTAATATTTGCATTTATATTTATGTCATTTTCCAATTTAATCGCTATTTATTACATTGATAATAGAGTGGTCAATATTAAAAAAGAAGATGAAACAGAATATATTAAACCTTACCCGTTTTAAATTAATGTATAATAATTGTGATAAAATTAATAAGTAAAAAAGAAAAAATGAGGTATTAAAATGGCTGACATTAAAAAATCAAATGTATCTTGTTGTGGTTCATGTGATGAAGAACAAGAAGAAAAGCACGGATTTTGATATAGATTATTTCACAGAAAAAACAAAAAAACTCAAAATAATGAATGTGAATGTGGACATGAGCATTCTCATATTGTATATGAAACAAAAGCTTCAGAACCTATTTTTAAAGATGAATCCAATGTAGAAATAAAATACGCCCCAGCAGAATCTAGTGATTCAAGTTCTACTGTGGATTTAGTAGTAGAAGAAAACAAGTCTAATTTAAAGGAAAAATCAATTCCTGAAAACCAAAAACATACAATTGTAAGTTTTTCTGAATATGAAACATACAACTATGATCAACGTCGTAAAGATTGACACAAAAAAGCTGGTCACAACCAAAAACAATTAGTTTGTGCAATTTGTAAAGATGATGATAATTGAGAAACTATTCAATTAGAAAATGGTAAACACATTTGTTATTTCTGTTGAATTAAAAAACCAACTGAAGAATCTATTAATATACTTAAGGCATCAAAAACTAAATCTAATCAAATTCTAGAAGATCAAAAACATACTATAGTATCATTATCTGAATTTGATGATTACAACTATGATCAACGTCGTAAAGATTGACACAAAAAAGCTGGTCATAATTCAAAACGTTTAGTTTGTGCAATGTGTAAGGATAATGACAATTGAGAAACTATTCAATTAGAAAATGGTAAACACATTTGTTATTTCTGTTGAATTAAAAAACCTGTTGCTAAAAAGAAAAAAACTTCAGCTAAGAAAAAAGTAGCAAAAAGTTCTAAAAAATAAATTTTAGCTCTCCATTTCGGGGAGCTTTTATTATTTTGATATATTTTTAGATAAAATAAAAATATGAAAACTAACTCATTACCAAGATTTTTAAATCCTAATTATGGATATTATTATCAACCTAACCAAAATATGCAACATAAAAATAATGAACATTTAAAACATGTTAAATGTCCTAAGTGTAGTCATAATTTTAAATTAAATATTTTGGATAATATATATAAATATATTTGCACGCATTGTAAATATGAAATGAAATTTAGTGAATATCAAAAAAGATATAATAACATTAATTGATTAAGAATTTCTAAAAAAGGTATTCCATTATATTCGTGAAAGGATAATTGTCCAAATTGTAAAAATTTAATTTCACATATTAGCTATTGTATTAATAATGCATTTGGAGATGAATCATTATGTATTTTTAAACCAATATTATTAGGTAAATGTTTGAAATTGGATAACTTTATTATGAATGTTTGTAATGTTGTTAATATGTTTCCTGATGATGATAGTAATTTGTGTGCACACATTTATTGTAGGCATTGTGATGCCCCTATCAGTTATAAAAATTTAGTTTTATCTTTTTTAAAACAAAAATCATTTGGATTAGAATATATTATTAAAGAAAAAGAAATTTCGAATTTAGGATTAGATCCTGAAGATATTAATAAACTTTTAATAAATTTAGAAAGGTATTAAAATGACACAAAACTTCTTTATTAAATTTATTAATAAAACTATTTTTTATAAAAAATACTATTATATCAATTTTAAAAAATTATTAAAAAATATGGAAAATCCAAACTACCTAGTTATTGAATTTGTTGCAAGCAAAAGCGAAAATTACCATCATATTCCTAATGCTTTTCAAATTTTAAAAACCCATTATGAAAACATTGAGAATGTAGTGTCTAAAAAAAAGGTGCTAATAATTAACAATGGTACTATTGGTTCAAGATTTTATTTTGATTATTTAACTAAATTAGGTTATGTTTGTTATATCTTAAAAAACGGTTGAAGATAAGTTTAGTGGCAAAAAAAATGCCACCACACACAAAAAAATTGCTTAGTGCTGCTTTATTTCTAACCTGACACGGTTCGCGTTTTTAAGTTGTAATGACACATATATTATAACATTAATTTTTGCATAAAAATTGATTTTGTTATATCATTTTATATATAGAAATATATATTTAAGTGGATAAAAATATGAATGATACGATTATTTTTGCATTATCAGCATCAAAAAAATTAGCAGAAAAAGTTGCCAAGGAATTAGGTATAAAATTATCTCCAATTTCTGTTCAAAGATTTGCAGATGGTGAAATCTTAGTAACACCTGAAATTACTGTAAGAGGCCAAGATGTTGCTATTATTCAATCTATTAGTGATCCTATTAATGAAAATTTAATGGAACTTTTAATTGCAATTGATGCATTAAAAAGATCATCAGCAAATTCTATTAATGTGATTATTCCATATATGGGGTATGCTAGACAAGATAGAAAAACTAAACCACATGAACCAATTACATTTAAACTTGTAGCTAACATGTTGACAACCGCAGGTGCTACAAGAGTGCTTACATTTGATATTCATTCAGATCAAACTCAAGGTTTTTTTGATATTCCTTTTGATTCAATAAAAGCTTCATTATTTTTGTTAGATTATTTTATTGAAAAAACAAAAATTGGGAATTTTGTTGTTGTATCTCCAGATTATGGTGGAGTGAAAAGAGCAAGAGATATAAGTTTAAATTTTGGTCTTCCATTAGCGATTGTTGATAAAAGACGTCCAGCACCAAATGAAGTTGAAGTAACCCAAGTTTTAGGGGATATA
The DNA here is from genome assembly GCA_944322645.1 of uncultured Ureaplasma sp. GTDB lineage: Bacteria > Bacillota_I > Bacilli_A > Mycoplasmatales > Mycoplasmoidaceae > Ureaplasma. Next base: position 6,668 of record CALUPI010000012.1, on the reverse strand, counting down.
AAAGGAAAACATTGTGTTATGTTTGATGACATGATTGATACTGGAGGAACAGTTATTGCTGCTTCAAAATTATTAAAACAACAAGGAGCCAAATCAGTTTCAATTTTAGTTACTCATGGTTTGTTTAATAAAGATGCAGCTGATAAATTTAATGATGCAATCAAAAATGGTTATATTAATAATATTTTAGTTACTGATACAATTGAAAAGGATGTCAAAATTGATGGATTAGATATTGTAACAGTGGCTAAACCAATTGCAAAAGTAATTGAATTATTTAAAAAAGGAATTGGTTCATTAAGTTGTATTATTAAAGATGGTCATTGTGATTTATCCACTAAAATCAAAAAGTATATCGCAAGTCATAGTAAATAATGAAAAAGCAAATTCAAGAAGTAATTGTAGTGGAAGGTAAGACTGACACAAACAAATTGAAATCATTATTTGAAGTAGATACTATTGAAACAAATGGCTCTGAAATATCAATTCAAACATTAGAACTTATCAAAAAAGTTAATTCAACTCGTGGAGTTATTTTGTTTTTAGATCCAGATGGGCCAGGTGAAAAAATTAGAAAAATCATTATAAATTATGTACAATCTGATATTAAAAATTGTTTTATTAGCAAGTCTGATATAATTTCTGATAAAAAAATTGGTATTGCTGAAGCAAGTAATGAAGCGATTATTAATGCTATAAATAATGTTTCCACTTTTAATTCTAATCAAACTAGCATAAACTTAAATGAATGAAATCAATTAAACGTTAATTCTAAGGATATAAGACAACATATATGTTCTTGTTTAAATATTAGTTATTGTAATAATAAACAATTATTTAAAAGAGTTAATATGCTAGGATTAACATATTCAAATTTAAAACAAATTATTGAAAAATATGAAAACATTTCAAAATAAACATAAATTGACAATTGCCTCAACTCCAATTGGGAATATATCTGAAGCTTCTAACAGATTAATAGAATGTTTTGAATCTACAGATATTTTATTGTGTGAAGACACTCGAGTGGCAAAGAAATTATTTGTAAGCCTTGCAATTAAAAATAAACCCGAATTTATTAAGTATGAAAAATTTTCTGAAAATTCTTTTAATGACAAAATTGTTAAATGAATTATAGAAAATAAAAGAGTGACATTGATATCTGATGCAGGCTATCCTTTAATATCAGACCCTGGCTATCCTTTAGTCAATGAATGTTACTTTAATAATATATCAATAGAAGTTATTAATGGCCCTTCAAGTTTAATGCATGCACTTGTATTAAGTGGGTTTAGTACCCAAAATTTTACTTTTTTGGGTTTTATTGGTAAGAATAGTAATGAAAGACAAAAAACTTTGATAAATTATAAAAATTTGAAATCTACAATTGTGTTATTTGAATCAGTACATAGATTAATTGAATGTATTAATGATATTAGAACAGTGTTAGGGAATATTCAAATTGCAATATGTCGTGAATTAACCAAAATTCATGAGGAAATAATTAGAAACTATATAGATAACATAGATTTAAGCACCATTACTCTTAAAGGTGAATTTGTAATTGTTATAAATAATAATATTGAACATGATAACATAGAATTAAATTCAATTGAAAATGAAATTAGAGAAATGATTTCTAAGAATATTCATACCAAGGAAATTAGCCAATATTTATCAAACAAATATAATTTAAACTCTAAAGAAATATATAATTTGATTATAGAGATTAAAAATGAAAAATAGATCAGATTTATATAAAAATTTAAGACCTAATTCTATTGGTGAGATTATAGGACAATCACATTTATTATCTTCTGATAGTCTTATAAGAAGAATGGTGGACAAACAATATGTATGTTCATTAATTTTTTTTGGTCCACCTGGCATTGGTAAAACAAGCTTAGCCATAGCATTATGTAATGATTTAAAAGTAAAATACGGGGTTTTTAATGCATCAATTGATTCTAAAGAAAAACTAATTGAATATATTGACTTATCTAGAGCATATAACAATGAATATGTGTTAATAATTGATGAAGTTCATCGTTTGAACAAAGACAAGCAAGATATATTATTACCTTTAATAGAACATCAAAATATTACCGTTTTTCTAACTACAACTGAAAATCCATTTTTTGTGATTAATCCTGCATTAAGAAGTAGATGTCAAATCATAGAGATGAAACAAATTAATGAAGAGGAAATGTTGATAGGTCTGAAAAAGATTAATGAAAATCAATTGCATATGGATATTGATGAGAAGGGATTAAGAAAAATATCTTCAGCAACAAATGGTGATTTAAGATCGGCAATTAATTTATTAGATTTATTATTTCATTTGTATTCTGATGAAAAAATAACAAATGAAATTTTAGATAAAGTGTTATTACAATCATATGTTTTAGGAACGTGTGATGGAGATGATTTACATAATTTAAAATCAGCTTTTCATAAATCTTTAAGAGGATCAGACGTCAATGCTAGTTTATATTATTTACATAGATTAATTCAAATTGGTGACTTTGAAGCAATATATAGAAGATTAACTGCGATGGTTTATGAAGATATTGGGTTAGCCAATCCTAATTTAGCTGTAAGACTTAAAATAGCAATTGACTCATCTCGTTTTTTAGGCATGCCTGAATGTTTATTACCATTAACATCAATTGTTATTGAAATGGCATTAAGTCCCAAATCTAATTCTGTTATGAATGCAATAAATAAGGTAAAATTAGATATAGATAATGGTAATTTATATTCAGTTCCTTATCATATTCGTGATAGCCATTATAAAAATGCTGAAAAATTAGGTGTTAAAGGATATTTGTATCCACATGATTATGTTGGTAATTATGTTCAACAAGTATATTTACCTAATGAGTTATATGATAGACAATATTATGAACCAGGATTAAACTCTACTGAACAAAAAATTTATCAATCTTATCTCTTATTTATTGAAAATGCACTTAAAAAACAAGGAAAATAAATTATGAATAAAAAAGCCTATATAACTACTCCAATCTATTATGCTAGTGGTAAACCTCATATTGGACATGCATACACAACTATATTAGCAGATGTAATTAATAGATATAAAAAATTGTTTGGTTATGAAACTTTTTTTGTTACAGGCACTGATGAACATGGTCAAAAAATTGCTCAAAAGGCTGCTGAAAACAACATGTCTCCTAAAGAGTTTGTAGACCAATGTTCTGATAATTTTAAAAACCTATTTAAAATATTAGGTATTCAATATGATCGTTTTATAAGAACTACTGATGAAGATCATAAAAATTTAGCAAAAGACACTTTTCAAACTTTATATGATAAAGGCTATATTTATTTAGATAATTGAACAGGTTATTATTGTGTTCAATGCGAAGATACATTAACTGATGGCCAAATAATTAAAAAAGATGATGGTTATTATTGTGAGATTGGTCATAAGATAGTAGAAAAAAACGAAGAATCATATTTTTTTAATATTCATAATGATTCTCAATGATTAAAAGAATATTATGCAACACATCCAAACTTTATAATTCCAAATTATCGTGTAAATGAATTAGAAAATAATTTTTTATCTAATTTAGTAGATTTATCAATTTCAAGAACTTCAATTGATTGAGGAATAGAAGTTCCAATTAATCATAAACATGTTATTTATGTTTGGTTAGATGCATTAATGAATTATTTAAGTGCATTAGGTTATAAGAGTAGTAATGATAGCAATTATCAAAAATTTTGGGTTGATCCAAATTGTGAAAAAATTCAATTAATGTCTAAAGAAATTATTAGATTTCACTGTATTTATTGACCATTAATTTTAAGAGATTTAGGTTTAAATTTACCAACTACCATTCTATCTCATGGTTGAATTGTAACAAAAGAGGGAAAAATGTCTAAATCACTTGGAAATGTGATTGACCCAATAGAATTAGTCAATAATTATGGATGTGACCAATTAAGATATTTTATTGTCAAGGACCTACCAACATATAAAGATGGTGTATTTAGTTATGATATTTTTGAAGAAACAATTAATGCTGATTTAGCTAATAATATTGGAAACTTAATTAGTAGAACCATAGGAATGTTAACTAAATACACTAATAAAGTAATTCCTACTTATAATGGATGTGTTTTAGAAATGGATTCTGAATTAGAATCATTAATAAAATCTACAATTGTAGAAGTTCAAAATAGTGTTCAATCTTTAGAACTTGAAAAAACTACAATTGCAATTATTGAATTAATTAAATATGCTAATAGATATATTGAAGAAAATAAGCCATGAGAATTGTTTAAAAACAACCAAATTGAGAAAACTAATTCATTATTAACACATTTATGTTTAGTTATTCAAACTGTAATGTTCTTATTATCTCCAATATTAATTGATGGTGTCAAATTAATGAGTGAACAAATGAATATTAATATAAATGATTTATCTTTAAATAAATTATTAGATTTTCATTCATTGGATGATTTAGTTGTAAACAATTCTTCTCCAATTTATGCAAGGATCGAGAAAAAGTAGTTGATTCTAATCATTCAATGTTTATAAATGTGAAAATAATTACTAGTACTAAATAGTATATAGTAATTATTTAATTTTATTATTGTTTGATTGTAATTACTTTGCTTTTTTCTTAAATTTTTAGTAATTTGTTTATTAATTTTAGTTGATAATCAATACATTATAAAGGATATATAAATTAAGTTATTAATAGTAAAAATATTTTATAGTAATATTTAAAAATTATAAAAATATTTAAATATTTCAACGATGTTTTATAGCTTCAGATTTAAGAACATTTACATTTTGTTTTAAATTACTAACATCATCTTTTAAAGTGTTAACATCATTCTTTAAAATGTGAACATCATCTTCAAGCTTATCCAGACGAGAATTAACTTTATTAAATTCATCTTTTACCTCAGTTTTAAATTCATTAAATTCATCTTTTAAATTAAGCACTACTTCATACAATAAATCAATTTTACTTCTTCTTGCCATTTTATTTTCCTTTTCTTTTTTAATATTGCTTGACTTTTCTTTCTTTATTTTATCTTTTAATTTGGCAAATAAATCATAATTGTGAATCTCAATTGATTCAATATCATAATCATCTAAAACCTGCTTATATTTTTCATTATTATTACCTATTAATAAATAATGAATAAATTTTGAGATTTACTAAGGGATAAAATCTTGATAAGTATTAATATAAATCATTAAAACATATAGAATCATTTATTTTGATAAAAAACTCAACTTTTGTCATCATGGTTTTAAAATTAATGTTTAATTTATAAAATTGTACATGATGATACACTATTAATAGATTGAAAACAGATCAATATTATTACAATAATAGGAATATATAAATAAGAAATAAAATTAAATATCTTTTTAAGTTTTAATGTCTAAATTGGATTATTAACTGGAGCCATTATATTAACAATTCAACTAATTGATGTTCCTTTATGTCTAGGATCAAATATTATATATAATTATGATTGTATTATTGAATTCAGTGTTGTATTATATATACAATATATTAACTATATATTGAATATAAAAAGAAACAAATTAATCAATATTATAAGGATAAGGAAAAAGAAAGTTTATATATTAAATTAATAGTGGCAATTTAATTTAGTTAGAAAATGGTAGTATATAATTATGGATAGTCTTTTTAAGAATTTAGAAGAAATCATTTCAAACAATATTAAAAATGAGGATATAAATTTTTTAATACATGATGATTTCAATTTATTTAATTATAAAGATATTAGAGATATAAAACAAGTATTTGAAATATACAAAAAAATATTAAAAATATATAAAAAATCAAAGTTATGATTGAATTCAAATATTTCATATATTAAGGTATTAATGAAAATAATGAAAAATAAAAATATTTTTATAAGAACTTTTGAAAATATTTATGGAGATTTATTTCTTGAAATTGAATCAATGTTTTCTTTCTTTCAATTATCATTTATTCCCAATTATGAATTAGTAATGCAGTGTAATTATGAATATCATTCAAAATGTTCAATATTTTTATATCTTTTTTCCATTTTTGATAAATTATCAACATTATTACTTTTTAATTATTATTGTGAAGATGAAAATTTTGATGAAGAAAAAATTTCTGAAGAAGTTTGACGAAATGTAAAATTTTCTAACACTAATTCATATTTAGTACTTCAAGAGAAAAACAGCATTTTAAAAAAAGAAATTCAATCTATTATTGATTCAAATTGTTTTCAATATTTATTAAAAATCAGAAATAAAACCTTCATCGTTTTAAACCTCCTATGTTTAGATATCATTTCAGTACAACTATAATGATTTGTTTCATTACTTTATCAAAATTGATTAATACTATAAAAAATAATATAACACTATAATCATTCAATGATTTATTTAAAAAGATAATTCTTTTAAGCTTTAATAGAATAAAAGCGATCCTATAAATGGTCTTTGTCAGAGAAAAGATTATTAATAAAAATAATATGCTTGTAAATTTGATATATTAAATAGTTCTATAAATAATTTTATTAATGAAATATGTAATAATATAAAAATTTTTAATATAATGTTTAGTAAAATTATAATAATTACAATTAGAGGTTATTAACATGAATTA
>CALUPI010000011.1 GCA_944322645.1 uncultured Ureaplasma sp. | reverse complement strand
CCTGCTCATATAACTCTATTGGATTTACATCATGCTGAATTTTTTTAATAATAATTGCTGTTTGATATGGTCTATGTCAATTTCCCATTTTTGCCTCTTTTCTGGGCAATTTATCTCAAACTCTCTATTAAAAATAAAAAACTACCAATTAATAAATTGATAGCTTGATTTTGTCTGGTGTGATATTACACTAATATTTTAGTATGATTAAAATTCTTATTATAATTTTTTATACCACAATTAAAATGTTGCACTTGTTAATTGAATAAAGAAATTGTTATTTTAATTGATTTTTATAAAATATTAAATCGTTAATTTGAAACATTAGTTTCAACATATACAATTAAATAATTAGTTCCACCATAACCTCCAGTATATACATATGATGAGCTATCACATCCAATTGGTCAATTTCCATTAAATCCTATATTTATTCGAACTCATTTATAAGAAGCATCATCTTCAGGAGTAGGAGGATTTGTAAATTGATTTCCTCAACACCCAATACTACTAGCGATTTCTCTAACAGAAGGATCAATTGGCAAAATTTCATTAATTTTTTGGATTAACTCAGATACATTTATTGCACTATTAATATATGCAGTATTAGAATTCCAATTTTGCTTTATATAAGGCTTAACAATATTTAATAATTGTTCTTGAATGCTCGTTGTAAAATATAAACAATCAACATTAGTAGTGATATTATTTACCACCAAATAATTAACACCTCCATAATAACTTGTTGCAAAATCTGATCCTATACCAGGTGGTATTTCAAAATTATTGACAACTTGACCATCTTTCGAAAAAGATAAAGCTATATTAGCAATCATTTTACCACTAGGTGATGTAGTTAAATTATTTCCTCATTTTCCAAATGAATTAATTGTCATTGGGAAATTTTTAGGTAATAAATTGTTTGCATCCTGAAGAGCTGTATTATAATTTTGACCTAGACCAGTTGATGGATCAGAACTATTTACATTTCAATATTTTTCACAAACATTAGATAATAACTGCCTAATTGAATTTAATGCAACCTCAGGAATTATAATGTTTCCATTATCTAAATAATAAATAGAAATTCCAGTTTCAATAGGAGTAGTTGATATTAATTGAGTTTTATTACTAGAATTAATCTCAAAATTTTTATAATTTCCTGCAACATTTTGATCAAAAGTAATTGTAATTGGCATTGCATCTTTGAATGATGTATCAATATTATCAGTTAATTGAATAGAAACACTAACAACATTTAATGGCACTCCAGCATTATTTAAATATTGTTGAATCGCAGGAACTAAATTAGATTCAATTTGTGATTTTTCAGTAATTGATGTTCAAGATTTATTAACAACACCTATTACTGTATTTCATATATTAATTTCAACATCTTCAGGAATAATAATTCCATCAGGAGACATAAACTTAGAAATTCCAGTTTGGATTGGGGCTTTAGTTACTAAAGTCTTGCCACTTGCGCTAAAGTTATCATAAGTTCCAGCAACTGTTTGTTCAAAAGTAATTGTGATTGGGTTTGCTTCTTTATAAGTTGTACCATCTGTAAGTGTAATATCAACATTTGTAACTTTGCCACCAAGTGGTCCTACAATTTTATTAATGGCTTCTACTAATCCAGATTCAATTGTAGATTCTTCAGTGATATCAATTCAGTTTGAATTTACTTTTGCTGTAATTGCAGCATAAATATCAGCATTAACACTACTTAGATCTAAACCATCAGGAGTCATATTATTATAAATTCCTGTTTGGATTGGGGCTTTAGTTACTAAAGTCTTGCCACTTGCGCTAAAGTTATCATAAGTTCCAGTAACTGTTTGTTCAAAAGTGATTGTGATTGGGTTTGCTTCTTTATAAGTTGTACCGTTTTCAAGTGTAATATCAACATTTGTAACTTTGCCACCAAGTGGACCTACAATTTTATTAATTGCATCTACTAATCCAGATTCAATTGTAGATTCTTCAGTGATATCAGTTCAGTTTGAATTTACTTTTGCTGTAATTGCAGCATAAATATCAGCATTGACACTACTTAGATCTAAACCATCAACAGTCATATTATTTAAAATACCTGTTTGAATTGGTGGTATTGTAGTTAATGAATTTGAGTTGTATTGAAAATTATCACCAAAATCACCAACAATTGGCTCATTAAATTCAATTAAAATTGGTTTTGCAATTTTATGTGTATCCCCTAATTCTAAATTTATATTAACTGTTTTTGCAGTCACTCCAAGCGGTTGTGTAATTTCATTAATTTTACTTACTAAATCTTGTTCTAATTGTGTTTTTTTCTTAATATCAGTTCATTCTGTATTTACTACTGAATTAATTGCATCTCAAATATTAGTAGATACAGATGATAAATCAAAACCATTAGAAGTTTGATTATTTAAAATATTTGTAACAATTGGATTTTTTGATATTAATTGATTAGAATTGATGTCGAAATTTTCACTCTCTCCAGTTATATTGTTTGAGAAACTAATGGTAACTGGTTTTGCAATTTGTGTAGTACCATCTATACTAGGAGATAATGTAATATTAACACTTGTAACACTAGTGTCCAAAATTCCTGAATTTTTTAAAATTTCATTAATCTTATCCACCAATATATTTTGGACTGAATTTACATCATTTAAATCAGTTAATTCACTTACTTGTTTTTGTACTTCATTTCAAATAGATAATAGTAAATCATTACTCAACTCAATTTTATTACTTGAAGAATCATAATTAACTGTTAATGCAACCGGTACTGCAATAGTTGTTCCAACTGCAAGAGCAGATATAATACCATATCCTAATAATTTTTTATTTTTATTTTTTTTCATATTTTACCACATTTTTACAAAATTTTAATTTAACATAATTTTATTATAGCATTATTATTAATTTATTATACATAAACAAATTATAAATATTTAAGTTCATTAAAATAAGTAATTTTAAAGTTACCATTATCACCCTCAATTAATTGATAATCAATATTTTTAATAGATAAAATTCAACTAAATTCATCACTATAATCTTTATTATTTTTATTAATAATATCGATTATAGATTTAACTTTAAAACATTGAGGTGTTTGAACAATTTTTATATTATTGCGATTTAAATATTTTAAATTCTTATTATCAATTTCAATTAAACTATCATAAATATTTAAATACGGAATGATAGCATCAATATTTTTTTTAAGCAAAATTATTTCTTTTATCCTTTTGATTAAATCTAAACTCAAAAATGGTCTAGCACCATCATGTACCATCACTCAATCATAATTTAAACAATGTTTTATTCCTTTAACAAATGAATCATGTCTATAATTACCTCCTGCCACCATTATAACCTGTTTTAAACATGATATATTTGCTAATATTTTTTTAAATTGATCCTTTAAATTGGGATTATAGACAATAATAATAGCTTTGCAATCATCATCCATTATAAAATTATGTAAAGATAATTCTAATACTGTTTTTTGATTTATTTTATAGAATAATTTATTAATTTTAGCTTGAAACCTTGTAGAATTACCTGCAGCTAATATTAGTGCACAATATTTCATATAATATTTATCCTTTATTCAATAATTTTATTAATATTCTTTTGATTAAAAAATACCATTAACATTTTAGTATAATATATTCTCACTTTTATAAATGGCTGAATATTTTTATTCATATTATTAGTCATAAAATCAAAACTAATTAATGGAATTATATTATTTTGTAATTCATATCAATATAAAAATGTAGTTGATAGTTTAGGATTATAAATTTTAGATAGATTTAAATTAGTATATTTAGAAATAACGTTAATTACGTTTAAATTTTTTTTATTATAAACTTCTTGATATAAATAATCATCAATATTTAAATAATTAATTTTTTTATTAAATTTAGTAAAATCCTTAAAATTTATGTTTTTAAAATTAAAATTAAAAAACGTTAAAATAATTTTTTCGATTTTTAAAATAAAATCATTATAGTTAGTATTTGACCATGTAGTTTTAAAACATAAATCATAATAATATTCAATTATTGCATTTGATTCATCAATATCATTATTTCTATTAATTAGAAAATATTTAAAAAAAATTCCATCATAATTACTATCATTTAATTCATTAATAATTTTTACATATTCATCATCATACATTTCTTTAAACTGATAAATTTTAACATTTTTTCGATTATCAAAATTAATTAAATCATAGTTATAATCAAAATCCTGAACAATTGCTAAATCAACTAGTAGAAGTCTAAATTTATCAATTATCATTTGTTCAAATTCATGTGTCAAATTTGAAGATTCAATCAATTTATTTTTATACATATTTTTATATTATATTATATTTTTACGACCAATATTCTTACTATCTAAGTCATTATTATCACATTGAATAATTACTATCTGCATTGGTGTTGGACAATAATCAATTTCTTCTCCATTGGTATTTCAAATTTTATTAATTTTTATTTTAGAAACTTTTCCTTTAGGTTTTAAAATAGAAATTTCATCAGTTATTTTAAAATTATTTTTCACTATAATCTCATAAGTATTATCTTTGATTTTTTTATTAATTACAAATATATAATTTTGAATTAACTCCCTATTAACATCGTGATATAACATTTTTTCAAAATTTGCATCACCATTCATGAAGGCATTATCAATAGGTCTATTAGCGCATAATGTTAATTCTTTTTTTGCCTCTTTAATGTTAATATTATTATCTATAAATTCACGATAAGCTTTGATAACAGTTGCAATATAATGAACAGATTTCATTCTTCCTTCTATTTTTAAAGAAGCAACTCCAATATCAATTAATTTTTTAATATATTCAAGTTGATACATATCTTTAGCAGACATTGTAAAATATTTATTTTTATTTTTAATTTCAGGATTTTGAATTTCATAAACTCAACGACAAGATTGGGCACAACCACCAATATTAGCATCTCTTAAACTAAAATGATTACTCATCATACATCTTCCACTATATGATATACAAACTGCACCGTGTATAAAAACTTCTACTTCAATCTTATTGTTTAATTTTTCCATTAATAATTTAATTTCATTAAAATCAACTTCTCTTGCCAAAACAATTCTACTTGCACCATTTCTCTTTCAAAACAATGCAGATTTAGAATTACATATTGATTGTTGTGTAGAGATATGAACAACTTGGTTTTTACTAACAAGCAATTTAATTAAAAATGGATCTGCAGTGATAAAACCATCTGGTTTAAAAGAAATTAACTTATCAATAAAATCATTAGCAGCCTTTAATAAACTATTGTGGCATAAAATATTTGTAACAATATATACTTTTTTATTATTTAAATGTGCATAATTAATAATTTCTTCAATATGTTTAAAATCAAAATTTGATGCATGAGCCCTTAATGAATATGCTTTAGCACCTAAGAAAATGGCATCTGCACCATATTCAAATGCAAAATAAGCTTTTTCTAAATCTCCTGCAGGGGCTAATAACTCAATATTATTTTTTTTCATAATTTAATATTCCTTCAATTCCACCAATAAAACCTGAAGCTAATTTTTTACTGCTACTAATTTTATGTGCATTTTTTCAATATAAATCTATTAGATCTTCATCATATATATTTTTTTCTAAATTGATAATAAGAGATTTATATAAATTATAAATTTCTAAAGAATAATTTTCATCTTGAAAAATATTATCTATTTTAATATAATCTAAACCATGTTTTCAAAGTTCTTTTAGTTGTCTAAAGCAACATAATTCATATCCTGTTAGCATATGACTACCATATTTATCTTCCATAATTATATTGGAATATTGTCTATTCAATTCTTTAATATAATATACTTTATTTTTAATATATTCATCATTCGCATCTTCAACATAGTTTTTAAAATTTGTAATTAAATTTCATCTTGAATGCATTATAAAAACGTGGCCATGTACCTGCATTGATATCTTAAAATTTTTGGGTTTATTTTCTAAAATAGCAATTACCTCAGGTAAAAATAATTCATTGGACAAAGATACTGAATTTATATTATTATCTTGATACAACTCAAATTGTCCATATGAAGTGACTAATGTATTAGGATCATAATGCAAATTAATGTCAATATTGTTTTCAAAACATATTTGTGGAATGGCAAAATCATTAAAAACAATTTTTTCTATATCATTTTTATATTCATTTAAAAAAAATAAATATTTTTCCAAAGAATTAATATTTTCTTCAAAAAAGAAGGCATTAATATTAATTCAAATTTTAGTGTTGGATTTGTTTTGTCTTAAAAAATTAATAATTTTAATAAGCTCATCATTATTGCAATTATATGAATTTCTAACACCAAAATCACTATTAGTAAGTAAAATTATGTCTACATTATTTGTAATTAATTTTAATGCATCATCATAACTAAAAGGGGTAGTAATTATTTCCATGATAATTTTCCTTTATATTAATATAATATTATTATAAATAATAAATATGGACAAAATTTATCAAGATATAATACATATTAAAACAAAATACAAAAATAAATTGGGAACAATTTTGTTTATCCATGGTTTTACCTCATCAAATATGTTGCATTTTTATTTTCAAAAAAAACTTTAATACTAATCTAGGGTATGATTATTTGGCGATAAATTTACCTGGTCATCAATTCCATAATAATTCTAATAATATTAAAGATTATGATTTTCATAAATATATAGATTATATATATGAATATATTGTTAATGAAAATCTTGATAATTTAATTTTAATAGGTCACTCTATGGGAGGTGGAATAGCAATGTTTCTTTCTGAAAAGATAAAAGAAAGAATAAAAAAAATAATATTAGTTTCAGCAATTAATAGTTCAATTTTTAAAAGTAAAGTAGGAATATCATTTTTAAATTCAGTAAATAATAATAATTCAAAAGGTATTAAAAAATTAGAATTTTTTAAATATCATAATGAATTGAATAAAAACAATGAATATAGCTCTATGAATGAATATATAAAATTTGAAATACATAGATTCTTTAATAATAAAAAAAGATATATGTATTTAGGTGCTCAACTTTTAGATCCGATATTATATTTTAAATTAGATAAAATTTATAAAAAAAATAAAATTCCAACATTGTTTCTGATTGGAAAATATGATAAGGTTATTCCTTATACTTCAACAATTAAATATTTAAGACAATTAAAAAACTCACATTTAACAATTAAAACAATTGATAATGCGAGTCATGTTAGTTTTATAGATAATTTTAAAGAATATGATGAATATCTTTGGTGATTCATTAATCGGTAATTAATTTTACAATGATATTTTTATCAATCTCATCTCTTAATAATTCTTGAATCCCATCTTGATATGTTGAATCTATCGAATGGCAAGATACACAAGCTCCTGATAATTTTATTGTAACTACATTATCAATATAATCAATAAATTCAAAATCTCCACCATCTTGTTGAATATAAATTTTTAAAGTATCCAATATCTCTTTAATTTCATCTTTAATTGACATAATTATTCTTGTTCAGTAATTGGTTCAATTTTTTGAATTTCATCAATTTGAACTTCATCAGAACTTTTTTTCTTAAAACTAATAGAATTAATTGAATAATAAATTGCAGCAGAAATTACTATTACAAACAAAAAGAAGAAAAGTACTGCAAATCCACATGATAATAAATGTTGACTATCAAATGATGCTGATGCAGCAGAAGCTGCAAAAATACTTCCAACGATTAAAAACGTTACTGATAATGAATATAAAACAATTAATTTTAATAAACTTTTATTTTTCATAATTTAACCTCATAAATAATATATTAATATTAATATAATATAATAAAAAATTTATTTTTAACTAAAAATATTTATTTTTTTATGGTGGCTAATTGGAGAAATTGAAATTACTAAATTATTTCTATTATCTACAATAAAATATAAATATTTTTGATGTGAACTTGGAAAATGATAATAATTATAATTATCTTTACTAAATTCTGGATATCTCACACTCGATAAAAATTCAACAATTTTTAATCTAATTTGAAAATCATCAAAACTATTTCACTCTTTTATACGTTGTTTCGCTCTACAAATAGCATGTGAAGAAACACTAAAATTATTTCTTTGATAATAAGTCATTGTTTTCTTTCATTATTCCTTTTAGTCCATGACGTAAAATATTAATACCTAATAAATTAACCTGATTTCAAGGCAAAATAATATCTGCATGAGATTTAAGAGGTTCAATAAAAGCATTGTACATTGGTTTAACAGTTTCTCTTCATTGATTAATAACTGAATCAAGTGTTCTACCCCTTTCATTTACGTCCCTTAATACTCTTCTAATAAAACACTCATCCATTGGTGTATTTACAAAAATTTTTAAAGAAGCTAGTTTATTAATTTCCTCATCATACAAAGCATAAATACCTTCAAATATAATCACATCTGCAGGTACAACATTTTCCTTTTTATCCATACGTTTATGTTCAACATAATTATAAATTGGTAATGAAGTTTTCTTAGAATCCATTAAAGAAAATATGGTTTTTTTGATTAATGATCATGAAAAAGAATTAGGATGATCATAATTAATATTTATTATTCCATTCTTGTCAATTTTATCTTTAAAATTTTTATAAAATCGATCTTGATTGATAATTAAACACGATAAACTAGAAGGTAAGTCTTGTGCAATCTTATCAGCAACCGTAGATTTTCCACCACCACTTGGACCATCTACTAAAATTAAAATTGGTTTTTTTTGCTTATACATAATATTACCTCATTTATAATATTATATAAAAAAAATCAGTTAATACTGATTCCTTTATTCAATATTTACCTTTGAATGAGTTCTAGCAAATAAAACTCTGAATATAAATATTATAAAATCAATGACATAAGCAATAGCAGTTAATATAAAGATAATAAATACAACCAATCATGCTATTGTAAATGGACCATTATTAAAATTAAAAGGATTATAATTATCAACAAAAATACCAGATTTATACAATAATGATATATTTTGTTCACCACCAAATGTTATAAAATCAAATTTATTAATCAAACTTATTATCATTAATATGATTATTGAAATTGTCATAGGTATAAAATATTTCAATATTTTATTCTTTTTACCAATTTTAAAGCTTGCTCTTTTAATTAATACTATTGACACTATATTTGCAATTACAATAAATGAAATCAAAGACAATATTAGAATTCCCCCAATTCGTAATATCATTGTTTGATGATCACATCGAAAAAGTTCGAAAACTTTTATTTAATTCCAATGCACTAAAATCTGGAAAAAGAATAATCATAAAAATTCCAGCAAAAGTCGCAAAATTCAATACAAATAAAACTAATAGTCAAATTCTTGTAAAAATTGATGCTATAGATTGCTTTGTAGTAACATTTTTCATATTTATTCCTTTTTCTTTTTTTTATTTTGATTTTTCTTTATTCTTTTGTTGTTTTTTAGCAATTCTTTCTTTTCTTTTTTGTTCAGCTTTTAATTGTTTTGCTAATTGTTTATCATCTTTATCTTTTATTGGTTTTATTCATTTCATTTCTTTTGCAACGTCAATTTCACCATTAACAATAATTGTTCTTTGACGATTATTTTTATTAATTTTTTTATAAATGACTTCACATTCAATTCCACGTTGTTCATCAATATGTCCAGATTTTGCATTTTTTGTTGTAAACAATACAACATATAATTCAGCAGGTTTTTTTCTTTTTTCAATTTTTAGTTTTTCTTTTTCAAATTTATATTTCTTAGGGTCGGTTGCCTTTAATTTTTTTAATAAGGCTTTTCTTTTCTTCATTTCTGGACTTTTAGGATTTAAAGGATCAGGACGTTTTATAACATAAGAATCAATAACTTCCTTACCAAATTCATTAGTATCTCTTAAATGTTTTTTAATTGTTAATCAAACTTCATCAGCTTCTTCTTTTGATTTTAATTTGTTTCCAGAAGCTTTTTTATTTTTATCTCCTCCACCTTTTTTCTTTTTAATAACAAAAAAGACAACAATGATAATTGGAATAATTAACAATAATATAAAAAGCAGATTGTTGTTCATAGTACCTCACAAAATGTTTATTATGTTATATTATTATAATATACTAAAATACAAAATATTCAAAAAGTGAGGGTTTTATGAGAGTAATATTTATGGGGACACCAAGTATTGGAGCCAGTGTATTAAAAGCATTAGTGGATTTAAAATTAAACATAATTGGTGTTATTTCACAACCTGATAAAGAAATGGATAGAAAGAAAAATATTATATATTCATCTGTCAAAACAATGGCATTAGAGAATAACATTCCAGTTTTTCAACCTGAAAAAATCAAAGATATAACTAATGAAATTAAAAATTTGAATCCAGATATAATTATCACATGTGCATATGGTCAATTCATCAACAAGGAAATTTTATCTATACCCAAATTTGGTTGCATAAATGTTCATGCCTCATTGTTACCAAAATTAAGAGGAGGGGCTCCAATTCATTGAGCTATTATAAATCAAGAAACTAAAACTGGAGTTTCATTAATGGATATGATTCAAAAAATGGATGCTGGTGATGTTTATTTGCAATATGAGTGTAATATTGAAAATAATGAAACGTATGATAGTTTATATCAAAAATTATCTAGTCTAGCATATAAAATTGTTTATGAAAATTTTTCCAATTTAATAAATGGTAAATTATCTAAAACTCCTCAAAATGAATCTAATGTAACATTTGGATATAACATTAAAAAAGAACAGACCATTATTAATTTTAATCAAAATGTAAATAATGTTGATGCATGAATAAGAGGATTAAGTTTTAAGCCGACCGCCTTTTGAAAGTATAAAAATCAAAATATCAAAATTCTTGAAGCTCACAAAACTGATATAAAATCAAATTTTGCTCCAGGTACTATAAGTCAAATTGATAAACATGGTATTTCAATATGTACTAATGATTATGATATTATTATCACTAAAATTCAATTACCTAATAAAAATCCCAATACTATTAGCCAAATTATAAATGGAAACCATATCTTTGAAGTTGGGATAAAATAATATGAAAATTAGTAAATATATCACTAAATATGATTATATAGCATATTATACTAAACAACCATCCATGTGGTTTTACACAAATACTGAAATTGATACATTATATAAAACAGAATATCAACTTCATTCACATAATTCTAATATAGAAATAGATGAAGAAGATGATGATGAATTTGATGAAAATGAATCCATTGATTCATATAGTATATATAGAGAATTATTAAGTGAATCTACTGATGTTGATAAAAATAATTATTTAATTGTAGAAGGATTACTTATTGATCAACTTAGTAAAAAATATATCATAGAATATTTTCAAAAAGAATATGGTAATTTATTAAATGTAGAATTTAAAATTGTTGATTTCGATGATGAAAAATTAAATATTGAAAATAATATCGAGAAAACTAAAAATTTAATTTTTCATAATTCATATTTAATATTATTTCAACCAGCATTTATTGATGCAGGTTTAAATACAGTGACTAAATGTGATGCATTAGTTAAAATTAATAATGATATTTTTATTATTGAAACCAAAGCAACATCAACTGCTAAATTTCATCATATTCTAGATTTATTTTTCCAAAAAAAAGTCGTAGAAAAAACACTTTCTCAATTTAATATATCTTATAGATTGTGTTTAATTAAATATGAAAAACAAATTAAAAAACATGTTTCATTTATTATCAGTGAAACTATTAATTTAAAAAAATCTGTAGATGCTTCCAAAAAAGTAGATTTAGATACTAAACAATGTATCAAACTTGCAAAAACATATCAAATAAAGAATAAAGTATATCCTAATGTTTTTATTGATGATATTCTAGATTTAAATTATGAAATTCTTCAAGATTGCTTAAAAGAAGATAAAATTAATGTTATTAATGATTTATTTGCTGAATATTTAAGGGTAATTAATCAATTATGAGAACAAAAAAGAATTGTTGAAAATTCAGTTATGCCATCAGAATTGATCCCCCATAAAAATGATAAAAATATTTTTAAAAATACGGATATGTGACAACTATTAAGGAAATTATATTTTCTTAAAGGTTATATTATATTTGGATATTCAGGGAATATTATTGATTTTTCATCTGCAAATCTTACTGAAATAGCAAATTTAGGACCAAATATAAAATATGATTTTACACCATTTTTAAGATATATTAACTCTAAAACAGGTAATGCTGCAGAAAAAAATATTAATCGACTTTTTACTAATAATGATCAATTTAGGATATATAAAGATAATTTTAATAAATTGATGTCAAATCTAAAAGATAAAAAAGTTTATTTTGATTTTGAATCAATAAATCCTTGCATTAGAGTTATTGACAATTCCCTACCATTTACACAAATAGTAACTCAAAATTCAGTAATTATTGACCATAATAATGGGTTAGAAAATTTGGTGTGTAACAATATGATGATTGATCCTAATAATGTTGACATTAATTGATTTAAGGCTATCATTGACTCACTTTTTCAAGGCGAAGAATATAGCTATGTTGTGTATAACAAAAATTTTGAATCAAAAAGATTAGAAGAAATGGCAGAATTTATCAATGAAAATGAATATTACAATAAAGTCAGCGTAATTAATGCTAACATGTTTGACTTAGCTGATTTTTTTATGTTCAAAAAAAATGGTGATACTATTATTGTTAAAGAATTAAATGGTTTTTATTCAATAAAATGTGTCTTGCCTTTAGTTGAAAAATATGCACCAGAAATTTTTCAAAAAACAAAATGTAAAAACTATAAAACATTAGAAATTTCAAATGGATTAATTTGTCAACAAAATACATTAGCAAGATTTTATGGTTCACTTGATGATAACAAATGAAATACAATAGTAAATAATTCCAAAATATATTGTGAAAATGATGTTAGGGCAATGATTGCAGTAGAATATTTTATAAAAGAATATATTGCAAAAAAAGCAAATTATGTTGATTAAAATATGGATTTTACTACAAATTTTTTTTGTTTAATATATCCTAATAATGTTGCACTAAACATTAATATAGATACCGCAATTAATAAAAAACTAAATGCATCAATTCCACTAAAAGTCTTATTAAATGAATATGTTTTAGGAACCACAGAAAACACAACTATAAAACTCGTAATTAGTCAATTGTAATAAAGTTTATAATTATTGATTTTAAATCAAACTTTTGATATATGCTTAATTCTTTAATTATACAAATCAAATTGATGATCTCAACAGACTTAATATCATAATCATTTAGAACTTGCTTATATTTTTATTTTGATTTTTCATATTTATGCTTCATTAATAAACAATGAAAAGATTTCAAAATTTACTAAATAGAGATTAAAAAAACATTAAAATGGAATTTCCAAATTAATGTTTTGATATATTTAAATTTTCTTTCTACTATGTCTTAAAACTCATATTGTAATAATGACAACAATTATAATTGCCACAGCAATTGAAACTGACATTATTCAAATTTATTCATATCAAAAATCACAAAATTAGTATTATTTTTTATCAACTTATAAATTATAAAAATATCTTAAATATTCCATTCATGCTTTATAGCTTCAGATTTAAGTGAATTCACATCTTGTTTTAATACATTAACATCGGTTTTTAAAATGTGAACATCAGATTTAAGAATCTTCACATCCTCTTTTAAAATTTGAACATCATCTTCAAGTTTATCAAGACGAGAATTAACTTTACTAAATTCTTCTCTTACTTCAATTTTAAATTCATTAAAATTATTTTCTAAATTTCCTACTCTAGTTTTTAATTCATTGAATTCAATCTTAAATCCATTAAACTCAGTTTTAAATCCGTTAAACTCTTCTTTTAAATTTAGAACAACTTCAAGAATTGTATCAGTTTTACTTTTTTTGACCATTTTAGATTCCTTTGCATTATTTAACTTATTTGACTTTTCTTTCTTTATTTTATCTTTTAATTTTGCAAATAAATCATAATTGTGAATTTCAACTGATTCAACATCATATTCTTGCAAAACATGTTTGAACTTAGAATTTTGGTTTTTCATTCTTTTTCACCTCATTAATAAATAATGAAAAAATTTCAAAATTTACTAAATAGACATTAAAAAAACATTAAAATGGATTTTTCACATTAATGTTTTTTAGATATTTAATTTTCATTCTTCTATGTCTTAAAACTAATGTGGTAATAATACCCAAAATTATAATTGCCACAGCATTTGAAACTGAGATTATTTAATTTAGTTTTATTTAAAAAACATAAAATTAGTATTATTTTTTATCAAATTATAAAAATAATTTTATACATTTCATCCGTGCTTTATAGCTTCAGATTTAAGAACATTTACATCTTGTTTTAATGCATTAACATCATCTTTTAAAATGTGAACATCATCTTCAAGTTTATCTAGACGAGAATTAACCTTGCTAAATTCTTCTCTTACTTCAGTTTTAAAATCATTAAAATTATTTTCTAAGTTTCAAACTTTAGTTTTCAGAACACTAAATTCATCTTTTAAATTAAGCACAACTTCAAGAATTGTGTCTGTTTTTGATTTTCTTGCCATTTTAGATTCCTTTGCATTATTTAACTTGTTAGACTTTTCTCTCTTTATTTTATCTTTTAATTTAGCAAATAAATCATAATTGTGAATTTCAACTGACTCAACATCATAATCATTTAGAACATGTTTAAATTTTTTATTTTGATTTTTCATATTTATTACCTCATTAATAAACAATGATAAAATTTCAAAATGTACTAAATAAAAAAACATTAATAGGGTTATGTTAATATAGCACATACCCAATTTTAGTGCTATCAAAAATAAAAAAACCACATAATGCGGTTTCTTAAAATATTTCCACTTCTAATTTTATATAGAAGTGTACTAGTCTAAAAAGATTATGCATTAAACTATTGTTCATTTGATGATTTAAAAGATAAATAATATGTTATTATATAGATGTAGATATCTGCTCTACACTTAAGTCACTCCTGCAAGAGTGACTTTTTTTTATTGAAAACATTATAAACAATTAAAAACCCTAGCAACTGCAATTGCTAGGGTTTGCTACATAAGTGTAAATTTTTTAATTATTTATAGATAATAATAATGATTAATATAAGAATCAAGATTATATTTTCCATAAATATCTGCTCTACACTTAAGTAGCGGGAGAATCATGATATACATAATTTTTACCTCCTATAATAATATTATCATAAAAAAGTCAAAAAATAAAAATATTTTATGTTTTTTTTATTATTTTTTTATTACTTTTGATAAAATTAAATTTAGGAGGTAATAAAAATGATTGAACAAGATAAAATTATAACTTTTAAAATTTCATCAAAAACTTTGAAAAAATTAAAAGAAATTTCTAAAAATTCTAAAATAAGTCTTTCAAAATTGATCAGAATTTTTATTAAAAATTATATAAAAGAATTAGAATCAGGAAAAACATTAGAATTAGTAGAAACTATTAAAATAGACATGAAAAAATTATATTATTAATCAAAAAAAATTAAAAATAGATATGTTTATGTAAGTTTTAGAAGTATTTAAAAAATATGAGTATATTAAATACTTACCAAAAATAACTAAATTTAATAAAAATGAACTAAAAAATATTATTTTGTGTGATAAGTATAAAATTAGATCTTTTAGAGAAAAAAGAGTAATGAATTAAACATATTAAACGGTTTTTTTGCAAAAAAAAAAAGATAAAATAAACGTGTCCCCTATTAGTGGACAACACTAATGGAGGATATTTTTCATTAAATAATTATGTATTTTAAGTTTTATTTTTTTAAGGATAAATATGAAATCTGAAAAAGATTCAGTAATTGCAATAATTACAATTAGTGTAATTATATTTGTATGCTTTTTTCTAACTCTTGGATTATGGTTAGGATCATGTACTAACGATTCATATTATGATTATTACAATGGAATTGATTTTTGAGGGTCATATATTAGCTTTATAGCATTTGCAGCATTATATGGTATATTCTCATTAGCTTTTGGAATTTGAATTTTAGCAAAAGATTGAAAAAATAATAAAATTAATGAAGGAAGTGTAAAAATATTATGAGGTGTATTTAGCATAATATTATTAGGTTTAATTGCTTCATTTATATTTGGATTAATTGCTCTTCACTATTATAAAAAAGCAAAATGAAAACCTCAATACTCAAATAATAATATGTATTATCAAGATCCAAACAATATGTATCCTAATCCAAATAATAATCCAAATGCTAATTGAAATAAATATGACAATATTCAAAAAATTCATGATTTATACAAAAATGGTGTAATAACTGAAGAAGAATATTTAAAAATGAAAAAAGATTTATTAAGTCATTAATATCTCATTTTGAGATATTTTTTTATCAATATTTGAGAGTTTGGAGATATTTTGCCTCTTTTCTGGGCAAATTATTTCAAACTCTCTATCAAAAATAAAAAAAACCACATAATGTGGTTTCTTAAAATACTTCACTTATATTTTATATATAAATTGGCTAGTCTAAAAATAGATGAATAAATATGTATTTTATTAAGTATTATTTGTTATAAATTTTAATTAATAATGGAAAAAAATATAGAAATGTTTGATTTAAGATTAATAAAATAAAATAATGATTATAAAAACAGTAATTATTGTGTGTAATTAATTATATGATATTGATAAATTTATAGTAATTAATAAAGTGTAAATTAATTTATTGTATAAATTATAATGAAGATATAATTATTAAATTGATCTTACTTTTTAACTAGATAAAATAATTAATGATATTATTTCTAGTGAATATTGATTATTTTTTACTTAAATTTATATTAAATATGTTTTTATAAATATTTTCATTATTATAGACATAAAATGGAGTAAATAAATCAAAACTTATTTTTTTGTATTTTGAAATCATATTAGTGTTTAATGCAACATGAAAATTATTTTCATATTTTTGTAAATTAAAATATACATCAATTAAATTTGCATAATCATAATTATCGATAGTCTTAGTTTTTGAAATTTTTATATTTGGGAATTTTGAAATAACAATTTCAGTATCTTTAATTATTGAATTACTAATAGAATTATTAATTGTATCAATAATTTGATTATTAATATTAGAATCAATATTTTTATATATAATTTGACCTTCTCTTTTTAAATAAGGATTATAGTTTTCAATTATGTAATTATTAATTTTAGATTCATATGGTTTAAAATATTTACTATTATTGTAAATGTGATAAAAAATATCATTAGTGAGATTTGCAATTATTTTTTTAATTAATGGAGAAGAAGAATTAGAAAGTGTCATAATTGTATCTGGTAAATTAATATCAATAGTAGAATTTACAAATGCTTGTCAAGATAATGCATATTGATTAAAATTATTTTTTATAACACTATATTCTAGAGTAGAGAAATTATTGTTAATTTCAATATAATTATTTGTATTAAAGCTAATTCATTGAGGTAAAAGATTAATTAACTTGTTAATGGGAATTTCAATTCCATTAATTTGAAGACTATTAGGTAATAGGGGATAAATGTTTTTGATATTTAAATAAATATTATTGCCAAATATAAATTTTGTAGAATAAATAATATTTTGTAAATCATCATTTGCAAATGAAATTATAAATTTTATGGAATTTAATCAGTCATATCAACGTATTATATCAGCATCTGGATCATTAGAATTTTTAGGGTTAGCAAAAATATCTAAAAATAATAATAAATTTTGAGTATTTAAATTATTATTTTCAAAAATTAACCAATTTAACATATTTATAATAGTATTATTATCAATAATGTTTTTAATTATATTTAAGAAAATAAATTCATTATTTTGATTTTTTAATTTTATCAAGTTAATTATAAAATCTAATAGTGTTGATGATTTTATATTAAGTTGACTAAAAATATATAATATTTCTTGATATTGATTTTCATTAATGATATTTAAATTTGCCAAAATTTTTAATAATAAATTAAAATCTGTAAATATTAAATCTAAAATACCTTTAGAAGCAATTTGTGATTCAATTTGTTTTAGATTTTGATAATTAAAATGATTATTTTTTAGATTATTTGAAATTTCATTAATTGTTTTATTAGAAAATATATCAAATAATAAAGAATAATAATCATTATTAGAATGTGTAACGTATTGAATTAATTGATTTGTTATATTTGCTAAATTGTCGGCATTTTTAATACTAAAATCTAATATTGTTGATTTATTGTTATCAGAAACTTGAAATTGTAAAATATTTTGGAATGGATTAGAAATACTTTTGAATAAATTTAATTTAGCATTATAAGTATTAATAATTTCATTTTTAACATTATCCAATGTGAGAGAATTTAATTGCTTATTTGCTTCAACTTGGATATCATTGTATCCAACACTATTGAAATTATAATAAAAATAAGTATTTAATGAATATGAATATGGATTTAATGAAAATTGATTAATTTTATATTCATCATCATTAATGTTAATCTTTACATTTTTAAAATAATAGGCAAATCAATTTTTTTGTGTTGATGAGAACTTTTGTGTATTAAAACTTCTATAAATTGGAGAATCAATATTGATTTGAAAAATTTTAGTTTCATTTGGATTGAATAAAATTGGATTACAAGGCAATGAAAAATCATTATTTATTTCATAAATATTAACAAAATTATTGGTATTTTTTACTTCAAAATTAATGTTTATTGAGTATTTATTATTATTTGTACTAATTGTATAATTTGTAATATTTGCAATAAAATTTGGGTTCCTTAGATTATTTTCTCCTAATTTAGACAACATATTATAGACATCATTATTAATAGTATCAATACTTATTTTGTCATATACATTGTCATATATCGGATTATTTGGATCACTTGAAAATTCATCAATATCAGAAGGTAAATTAAATTCACTAATTTTAGGATTATTAATTTTTTCTTGATATTCATAAGTATTATCAGTAATATTACTATTTTGGTTATATCTAGTTTTAGAGGTGCAACTTACTAATGTGGGAGTAATAATAATTGAAGATAATAGTATTGATGAGAATATTAGAGAGTATTTTTTGATATTTTTTTTCATAAACAAGAACCTCTTAACTGTATTAATACAATGATATTATAGTACAATTAAGAATATTTTTTTATAATATAGATATGGAATTAAAAGATTATATTAAAAAATATCAAGACTTATCAAAACTTATAAATAAAAGCATTGAAAATTATTTTAGTAAATTTATTAATGAAAATAAACTAATATATGATAAAATAAACTTTTTTTAATAAGTTGATAAAAATAGAAAATACTGAACAAAATTTAAATGCATTAACAAAATCCTTAAATACATTTTTTTCTAATTTTGATTATTTTATTTTTATTAATAATGTTTTTAAAACATTTGAAATATTTATGTCATATCCTACTAATAATGAATTCGAGCATATAAAAAATTATTTTAAATATATTTCAATTATTAAAATTTTTAAATTGGAATATAAGCATTTTAAAATATTTATTCTAATATATTTAGAAGATAATAAGTATAAATACAAAATTTTTTCATTTACTAATTTAAATCTAGATTTCGATTTTTCAATTGAAAATGAAGGGTATTTTCATGAAACATCTGAGTTAGTACAACTTGAAAATAAAGAATTTGAAGATTCATATCACATTTCATATGCTAAGGACATTCCAATTGTTAAAATTATGGAAATTTTTAATATTTATGTTCAAGAAGGATTACATGACTTATGAAAATCAAATGCATTTATTAATAAAATTTATAAAGATAATAATTTGTTATTTTTTGATGAAAGTTTTTTAAATTTTTATGAAAAAACAGATTATTTTAATCTTTTAAAAATAGATGAGTTACATTTTTTTAATTCAGCATCTGATTATAACGATATTGATAATATTATTTCTAAAATTATATTAGATGCTAATTGGTTTTTTGAAAATATTATTAAAATTTTTATGCATTTAATCCTTTTTGAAAAATGGGTTGTTGATTTTAATTTTAATAATTATATGTTTAATATTAATTATGAAAATATTATTTGTAATTCCCCATTATATTTATTTTGTAAATTTTATTGAAAGGATAAAATTATTTACAATATAGTTCCTCATTTTAATGAACAAAATAATTATGTAATTTTAAAACTTGATGTGAAATTTTCAGAATTTGATTCAACAATTGAAACTGTTAGAAATGAAATTATAAATAATCATCCAATGTGTTGTTTAATAAATGCAATGATTGAAAATCAAAATCTTTTAAGCAATGCAACCGAAACAAGTAGTAATACTAAAAATTCTTTTTATAGATTGATTGATAATCAAGTAATAATCAAATTTAACAATAATTTGCCCAATTTTATAATTTCACGTTCAATTCCTAAATTTCAAGATATTTATGATTTTGAAAATAAAAAACAAATTTGAATGAATAATATTCATATTTTTAGTCATAATCTTAAAAATTTTTTAAATTATGAATTTATTGATAAATATGCTAATTTAATTTTAAAGTTAGAAGAAATTGCAATAAATGAAAATGTTACATTTATAAATTATGATGGATATTTATTTATTTTAACTTTAAAAAATAATATATATGTTACTAAGAAATTAATTACGTGATTATTATCATTTAAGAATATTTAATATATTAAAGAATTTCTTGTTTCTTTTGTTCAAATTCTTCTTTACTAATTTTATTTTTTTGATAGTCATCTAATAGCTGACTAAGTAATTGATATTTGTCAGAAACTGAACTATTATCTTGAAATTCAAATTTATAATTATCATTAGAATTATTTAAATCATTTGGGACTGTTTGAAGTTTGGGGTAATTTTAGTTACCAAAACTCGTTAATTGAATTATAACAAAAATTATTTTTTCCAAAAATTTTTTTAATTTTTTTCACAATGATATTTTTAATTAATTTTTTGATTTAATTTTTTTAAATTTAATCAATTTTTATTTTTTTAACATATTAAATATGTTAATTAATTTAGTTCCCATATTTTTTAATTTTTTAAAAATTATTTATAATTTTTATTTTATTTTTTTACAAAAAAGGTTGATTTTTTGTCCCAACGCATGTGTGAGCACCCACATTATGCGTTTTACAGGTTAAGGGCGTTAGCACAACACTTTTTTTCACTCATTTTAATTTACTATGTAAATTATGAGTTTAAAATTGTTGTTCCCACCATACCCCTACCTTATCCAAATAAACTTTTCCCATTATATTGTATAATGGGAACAGCAAAAAATTGCTTAAATTTTTTTGGAATAAGGTAAAATTTTGGAAACCAAAATAGGGGCTTAACCTGCTTCAAAAAAGTTAGCTTTTTGAAGAAAAAATAAGCTATATTTTTAATAAATTATTGCTTTAAAACCTATAATTTTTCTAAAAATATTTAATGAATAAATCTTTCCAAATGCACCAAATTTTGACTTAATAATTGATTGAATATAGTTTCCGTATATGTCGTATTGAATTTATATAATTCTCAATTTTTAATATGATTTTCATGATATTTTAAATATCTTTTTAATCTCATTAAATCAATTATTTTACTAATTTCTTTAAAAAAAAGTTTCAATTTATCTAACAAATTATAAACAAAATTGAACTTTTTTAATTCTAAATTTTTTATTATTTCATAATAATATTTCTTCTTATTTTTATTAAATTCAATAGCATTTTCATTGCTTAAATTTCTATTTAAGTTTTTAAAATTAAACACTTTAAATACATTTTGATAGCAATGAAATTTATCTAAAACTTGTTCGGATTTTAACGATTTTGCAATTTTATTTATATACTTTGCTCCATCGCCACAAACAATTAATTTTTGTTTAAATTGCTTAAATTGATAATATTTATTTAAATTTTCTTTAATCACTTTTAAAGTTCTTTTAATGGAATTTTCATTCTCATTTGTTCTAAAAATCATACATATTTTAATTTGATTTTCAAACCTATTATCAACTTTATTTTGATAAATATTAATTACTCTAAATCTAAATTTAACAGCTTTATTTTTTACTTTTAATTTCCTAAAAGTATCATCTATACAAATAAAAATCTTATCCGTTTTAGGGATAAAATTTTTAATACTATATTCAAAAAAATCATTTTTATATTTTGTTAAACAATCAAATACTTTTCATTTTGACATACTACAATCTTCATTAATAAAGCCTGCACTTTTATATGTATTATTAAAAAATAAGACTTTTTTTATAGCCTCATTTTTTGTTTCATTATCATATTTTTCAGCTTTATTAATATTTAAAAATTCATATATAGGATAATATGATCTATGATTTTTATAATCATAATATTTTCTTATTTTTATTTCTAATTTTATTCCTTTCCAAACCAATTTTCTATTGACATAGCCTTTAAAAATATAATCTTTTTTTACTTTATTTTTAATATAAAATTCATAATCATAATTATCAATTTGTTCCAAAATTGAATCTTTAAGATTATCTTTTAAATTCATTTTATTAACCTTTCTAAATTTATTTTAAATTTAATATTCACTTAAATTCTATCAAAAATAATATGCTAAAATATAATAGCTTTTATATAATATTAAAAGCATAAAAACAAGACAATTAGGATTTTAATTTGCTTATAGAACTCCTTTATAATTGTCTTGTTTTTTTATCAATATACATATAAAAAAATAGTGAGATTTTCACTATTTATAATTTTTTAATTTAATCACTTAAAATTTCTAATTTATATGATTTTCCATTTGGTTCATAATGAGTAGTTATTAATTTTTTTAATTGATAATTTTCGAATTGTTCTTGAAAAAAGAAATAGAAGTTGCTTCATTCAGGATCATCACAATTGCAATAAACAACTTTATTTTTAAAATGTTCTTTATAATGTTTTAGTTCATTCTCGATATCACTACGTTGCGTATAAAATTCATCTTTTTTGTTAGCTTTTGCTAAATCTAAATTTCCACTCGCCATTATATTATCTCCTATGATTATCTTTCAAAAAATTTTCTCAAAATATATTTAACAGCCTTTGACTGTGATAATTTATTTTTTTTCATAAATAAAGCTAATTTATTTGCCAATTCATTATCGATATAAACTTGTAATTTACAATTTTTTATATCTTCAATTGTTGGAATTTCTTCTGAAAAATTATTAATATTAGCTTTTATTTCTTTAAAATTTTTATAACCCGAAGAGTTATTTTTTGATTCAATTTTTGAATCTATTTGATCTAATAAATTTTCATCAATTGCATTTTGTAAATCATTTTTTAAATTATTTTTTTTCATAATTTTCTCCCTTTAGTTTTTATGCATATTATTAAATATATTATTAAATCAAGTGATAAATTCTTGAATTTTCATATTCATAACATCACCCTTAACTTATTTCCTCAATTAAATTTTTATACTCATCAATATATTTTTGATTTATTTTCAAATAAGACATACTCAACACTTGAGGAACATGTTGATTTTGAATAATTAGATTACTCAAATTATTATAACTTATTTTTGTATTCAAAATATGAATATTTTTTAAGTTATTAATTTCAACTAATTCTTTTAAATTTTCAAAGTTTTTAGAATTAGTTTTACTTTTGTTAACTTTTGTCGCTAATAAAAAGTAATTAATATTATTGTTTTTAAAATTTTTCAATAAAGTAATGATCCCGTCAATCGAATAGTAATTTAAATCAAACGGAATGATAACCTTATCACTGTTTTCAATTGCAATTTTAGTAATGTTGTTGATATTTGGAGGAGTATCAACAATTACATAATCTACCAATTTATTTATTTCAACCAGAATTTTCTTTAATTTTTGATTATCAATTTTACTAGTTTTAATATATTCATCATATAATGTAATATTTTCACTTCCATGAATCAAAAATAATTGTCCTTTTGATTTAGAATTATGAAATAATACATTTTTTTGAATTTCATTATTAATTGTCAAATCAATACAATTTTTAAAGCTTTCACCCATCAATAAATTTAATAAATTATTTTTAGGTTTTTGTTTATCAGATATCTTCAAAAATGAAGTACTAATATTACATTGATTATCAAAATCAAATAATGCTACTTTATACCCATTAACTACTAATTGACATGCAATATTTACTGCAACTGTGGTTTTTAAAACACCACCTTTATTATTAGTGATTGTTATTATCATAATTCACCTTTATAAAAGTACTAAAATTTTGGATATTTGTATCTTTATTTGTTAAATTTTCATTATTATCTGATTTTGATGGTTGATTATTAGTATCAGGATGGTCTTGCTTATATTGTTCTCTTTGATTTTTCACAGCCACATAAGTTCCTGCACATGCAATTCCAATAACTCCCAATACTACCCCTCCAATAATTCATTTTCACATACTATATATCCTCCTTGTTAATTTCCTTTAATGTTTGCTTAAATAATGTAAATTGTCATATTTTCTTTTTGTTATTTATAATTGCTTCAAAAGCAAAACTATAATAATAAATATTAATTAAAATAACATCATAATTTGAAACAACAATATTTTTATTATTCATAATTTGAATGAATAAATTATAATCATGAATATTAGTAAAATAATATCCAACATTTATTAATTTTTTTATTTGTTTTATTAATTTATTATTCATATTCTTTTCCTTTTCCTTAGTTTTTAATAATTTTATAATTATTATCTTGAATTGTTTTTACTTTTTTAGCTAATCCATAACTACCATCCAAAACTAATTGATTAATAAAATTATCAATTGCTTTATGGTAAGCATGATATCCTTTAAATCCTGATTCAATGAGGTTTAATAAATGTTCTTCTTTCATAATTATTATTCTCCTTTTACAAATTTAGGAAATTGATAATCTTTTTTTTCACACAAAATGATATCTTTAATGTATATTATTTTGCCATTTAAATTTTTAAACATAATTTAATTCTCCTTATTTTTCGTCTTTATAAATTACTATTTGTTTTAAATTTGTGTTTTTGCATTCTACTTCAATGTAACTAAAAAAATAAATATTTTTAAAAAGTGTTACATCATAGTCTACAACACCATTTTTCATATTTTTTAAATTATAAAAATTTCGATTTGAAAATTGATCAGCAAAACATCAATTTTTTTCTAAAAGAATTTCAATACTTTTAATAAATTCTTTTGTTAATCTTTTATTGGATGTTTCCATTATCAGTCTTCTCCTTTTTTAAATTCTGGAATATTTATTGGTTTAGGTTTGTGTAATTCTAATGTATGAATACATAGATTTTCTGTGTTTGTATTTACATAAATTATAGGTAATTGCAATAATTCAAAAGATTCTAATTCTTTTGTGAACCTTAAATCATTTATCACTCTATTATGTTTATGTAGTTCAACAATGTTTTCTTTGAATCATACATAATCTTTATCTTTTATAAATGTATAACCTTCACTTATTAATCATTGGATTAGATTATATAAGTTAGTTCTTTTTTGATATGCATTTGCTCTAATATTATAATTTTTTGTTGGCATAATTATTCTCCTATAGTAATCTATAATCATTATAATACAATATTTAAAAAATGAATATATTTTTAATATTATTTTTTACATATATTATATTTATATAATATATAATAATATTTATATTCATTTATTATATTCATATTATGAATATTTTTAAATATTTATTATAATTATTTTTCTTTTGAATTATTCAACTCTTGGACTTTTGTAAAATATTCAATTTCATTTGGGAAATATTCGTTTAAAAACATTTTGCAAAAATTGATTCCATTGTTGAATCTATTTTTTACTCTACTTCTTATATCATTTTTATTAGATTATAAATCTAATAATTCTTGTTCATATTCTTCATTAAAATCTACCCCTAATAAATTTGCTAAATCAAATTTTTCATTTATTTTTTGCTCACACAAATATAATGATTCCCCATATGTATTACCTTGATCATCAATTTTTACCTCTATAATTGATAAATATGGTGGAATTTCCATAATTGCTTCAAATAATAAATTCTTAATATCTTCTATATCAATGTCTCTCATAATTTTTGTTTTTTTATATAATTCGCAATCACAATCTACAACTGATTCTAATAATTCACGATTGCACTTAAAAATTTGGCTGCAGTCTACATATAATTAATATGATATAATAAAAATATAATTTTAGTTATAGCACCCTCTTATTTGATACTGGGCTATAACATTATAAAGAAAACCACAATTAATTTGTGGTTTTTTATTTATTTATTAATATATTTTTTAAGATCAAAATATTTTCCAATTTCATCTGGTTTTATTTTTATATCCAATAAATTCTTATTTAAAGTATAAATATATACTTTATTATCTTTTAATTGAATTATATATTTTAGTTTTTTTTGTACTCAGTCTCTATCTTTTTTTCTTTTAATAGATTTTTTAGCAACTAATATTCCAACAGCCATTTACAATCTCCTTAATTATTAAATTTATAAATATCTTTTCTAAAAAATCAATCATTCCTTTTTTTGTTAAAAATGTTTTATTAACAATTTCAACATTTTTAAAAATTTTATCCTGATATTTAAAATCAAAATTGGATATAAAATATTCTTTTGTAATTAAATTTTTTTGAATATTATTTTTAAAGCAATTCATAATATTAGTATTAAATTCAATTAAAGGAATATTTTTTAACAATTTGATAATTTTTATAGCATCAAATTGATGATTTTGATTATTTAAACTATTATAAATATTATCATAATAGTTTAAAATACCTTCTAATATTAATTTATCATTAATACTTTTAATTTTGATTTTTGTGTTCGTTTTCATAAGCTTCTATATTTCTTTCATAAATTGTTAAATCAATATTTTGATTTTTGCTAGCTAAATCTAAAATTTCTTTTAGGACTTCTAACGATTCTATACCAAAATTTGAAATTAAATTAGCAGTTGATTGAATAAGAATATTTTTATATTCTCTTTTGTTTTTGTTGAATTTATTTATATTTTTTTGAAGTGTTTCTAATGCTGGTTTTATAAATTCTAATCCATGATTAGCTTTATAAATCTTTAGCATTTTAATTAATTGATCTGGATGAAAATTAAATTCATTTTCATCCAATTCATTATTATTTTCAGATTTTATAAAATTTCTATTTAACCTTCTATTTGCTGAATTTATTGTTGCTACTTCTTTATCAAGTACTTTTTTATATGCGCTTGTATCAAATAATATTGTATGTTCATCTAATTTAAAAATTCTTGCGCTATATAAAGAGTTGAATTCTTCAACAGCAAATTTAGCTAATTCTTTGCTTTCTCAAAACGAAGTTGTTTTAACTCAAGATACTGCATTTGAATCAAAATAAACTAATAACATATTATTTGGATTATTAGCAATATCTTCTGCAGTTAATAATTCTTTCTTCTCAATATTTGTTGAAGAAGATGAACCATTATCATTATTACTAATTGAAGATTTTTCAATTGTGTAATTTCCACTACGATATGAATAATATTCATTCGTAGCTTTATCAGAGGTTTTTACATAAATATGTAATCTCATATTATCTCTAATTGTTGATAATTGATTTTCACCATATTTATTTTTGATTTGATCAAAACCTTGAATTGCAATACAAAAATAAATTCCTCTTGACCGTGAAACAGTCACCATTGTATCAAATTTTGGAATTGTTGGAATATTTCCAAATTCATCTAAATAAAACATTAATTTTCTACTTAAACATTGCCCTTTATTTTTGGAAGCATAATCAATTTGCGTTTTGTAGATTTGATCTACTAGCAATGTTGCAAATTTATATGTTTCCTCTCTTTCATCAGGTGCGATTATATATAAAGCTTTAGGTTTATCTCCTGCTGTTAATTTATCTAACTCAATTTCATTAGTTAATGTAATATTTTGAATACTAACTAATTTATATTGAGCTAAACCATTTGCAATTGTTGTCATTATTGATCCAAATGTATTTTCACTAGTTGCAAAAGAGTTCGCACCATAAATAAAACTTTTTCTTAATACATATTCAGATTTTTTAATTTTAGCAATTCCAATAATATCATTGTTTCTGTATTGATTAATTTCTTCATACATTTTTTGAATTGGTGCAATGTTAGTTGACAGTGTCGCGATTGTTGGTAAATTTATATTATTTTCTGCAATTTCAATTGCTTTTAAATTATCTTCAATTTCTTTATCAGTTTTATTATTAATATATAAATCAGCAACGTTTTCTACCAATAAATAATATAAAGAAATAAAGATATTTTTAGCTTGTTCTTCTCAGAACTTATCTTTTGAATTTGGTTCATTAAATAAAGTAAATGCAATATCGCTAATATTACTATCCACTTTTGTTAATAAGTTTTGAATTTTAGCATTATTATTTATTTTTTCAACATCACTCAATTCAGGATTATTAATTGTTTTTTGTTCTAATATTTTAGCTTCAATAAAGTTTTTATTTGCTAAAAACAATGGATTTCATGTTGAAGAATAATTTGTATTTCTTAAGTTAAACACTAAAACTTCATAACCATTATTTCTTAATAAATTTCCAGTTTTTGAAGCAATTTCTCCCTTAGGATCAAAAATTACCATACTTGGTGCATTATTATCTTTCAATTGACAATTATATGCAATGGATTGCAAAATTGTCTTTTGAGTTTTCCCTGTACTTGTTGCTCCAATTACTAATAAATGATGACCATTATTGTTTAAATCACTAACATTATAATTAGTTTTATTTGCATTAGCTAAATATTGTGATTTTACTACTCATCCTAATTTATTTTCATTTAATGGATAAACTTTATTAAATGCTTTGATTTCATTTTTATCAGTTTTTACTTTTTCATTTATTAAAAACTTACTTTCTCCAT
Organism: uncultured Ureaplasma sp.; assembly: GCA_944322645.1. Lineage (GTDB taxonomy): Bacteria > Bacillota_I > Bacilli_A > Mycoplasmatales > Mycoplasmoidaceae > Ureaplasma. The sequence goes on along the minus strand of CALUPI010000011.1, from coordinate 8,053 downwards.
AACTTGTATTTTTAGAACGTTTTATATCTGCTTTTTTGATTTTTTTATACAGAACTGTATAGTAATATACATTTCAACATAACAATAAAGCAACAAATATAAACGTTAAACCTCAAACCAGTGAAGAATTTTTACTAAACATATCAATAATGTTATTAAAATTAACACTTATATGCTCTTTTACACATGCAATAGCCGCAGATAAAAACAATCCAGTAACAAATACTGCCAAATATGCAAATAATCAAATTATAATTTTATTTTTTCTCTCTTTTAAATATTCCATTATTACAATTTCCTTTAGTTAATTTAAATCTTAATTTTTAAATATATTTAATATTTATTTCTAATTTATCAATTCCAATTTCTTTTAATTGGTATTTAAATTTTTCTGGAATTATAATGGATTTTAAGCTTTTACATAGATAAAATGCTACTTTACCAATTTCAGTTACGTTGTCTGGAATTTCAATTGAATTTAGGTTTTTACAACCCCAAAATGCATCTTCACCTATTCTTTCAACTGAATTTGGTATTTTAAATCCTTTCATATTCATACCAGCAAACAATCCTTTTGGTATTTGTTTTTCATATAAATGTTTTGGTATATCTTTTCATGAAATTTGTGTGTCTTCAAATGCAGAATGACATATTTTTTCAACTGAATCAGGGATTTCAATTGATTTTAGGTTTTTACAATCTTCAAATGCACTAGCACCAATTCTCTTAACTGAATCAGGGATTTCAATTGATTTTAGGTTTGTGCAGTTTTGAAATGCACCGACACCAATTTCGGTTACACTGTTTGGAATTGTGATAGATTTTAAACTTTTGCAACCTGCAAATGCAGCTTCACCTATTTTTATAATTCCATCTGGAATTGAGAATGTCTCCATATCCATATTCATACCAGCAAACAATCCTTTTGGTATTTGTTTTTCATATAAATGTTTTGGAATATCTTTTCATGAAATTTGTGTACCTCAAAATATTTCTTCACCGATTTTGGTTACGCTGTCTGGAATTTCAATTGAATTTAGGTTTCAACAATACGCAAATGCCTCTTCACCTATTCTTTCAACTGAATTTGGAATTGTAATGGATTCAAGACTGTTGCAGCCTTTAAATGCACTATCGCCAATTTCTTTAATTGAATTTGGGATTGTGACAGATTTTAGATTATTGAAATCATAAAATGCGTAATCACCAATTTCAGTTAAGCTGTTTGGAATGACGATGGATTGTAAGTTTTTACAATTTTTAAATGCGCCACTACCAATTTCAGTTACAGAGTTTGGTATTTTAAAGCCTTTCATATTCATTCCTGCAAACAGTCCAAAAGGAATTTGCTTTTCATAAATATGTTTTGGTATATCTTTTCATGAAATTTGTGTACCTCAAAATACTGCCTTTCCAATTTCGGTTACACTGTTTGGAATTGTGATAGATTTTAAACTTTTACAATACTCAAATGCGCAAGCGTCAATTTCAGTTACTGAATTTGGGATAGTAACAGATTTTAGGTTTTTGCAATTTGAAAATGCACGTTCTCCAATTTTGGTTACAGTGTTTGAGATTTTAATTGATTCTAGGTTTGTACAATACTCAAATGCTTCTTTACCAATTTCAGTTACACCATCAGGTATTATTATTGTTTCGATTTTGCTTTTATCAATTCCAGAAAAAATATCTTTTGTTATTTTTTCAATTCCATTTGGAATCGTAAATGTTTTTGTTTTTATGTTAAACATAATTTTCTCCTAACTTTAACTTTGTGAAGTTAATCTTCTTGATTTCAATCTATACCAAATAACTCAAATTACGATTACTAAAATAAATGCGCCACCAACTGCAATTGGAATAATTCATCATTTTGGAGAACTTCCTTTTGGTTTTACAGTTTCAGTTGGGTTATCTGGCATATTTGGCACATGTGGATTTGAATCATTTAATTTAGCATTTGAAGCCGTAAATAATGCCGTACCTGTTGAAACCAAAGAGCTATCAGTCGCCATTACTGAAATTGTAATTGTATTATTAAATGAATTTTGGTCAATATTTTCTACTAATTTATTTAAAATATCTTCATAATTATTTATCGTTCAAGTTACATTAAAACTTGGTGGATATACTACATATTCATTTGAATATATGTTTGGATTTCATTCATATTCAAATTGGTCTCTAATACCTGCTTTTTCTTCATGTTTGCCAAAATAATCCATAAAAGCATTATTGATTACTGCAAATATATAATTTGAAATTACCGCTTTTGCTTGCTCAATTGTACCAACATCGCTTCTTGATATATTTAAATATAAATTTTGAATATTTAAATCTTTAAAATTAATCATTTGGGTAATATCGTATTCAGTTGAGTTTTTCGCTCTTATATTTGAGCGACCTATTAATATTTCACTACTGCTTAATGCATGTATCGGAAAATTAATTGCATATCCACTAGAAGGTTTTGATTCACTAATTAATAATTTATCAATATTTGCTCAATCAATTGAATAATCAGTTCCATATTGAACAATTTTTGAATAATAGCCCAGATTTGTAACATAATTATTCAATGTTTCATCAACTTCACTTATAATTTCAGTTTTTAATTCCTCTGGATTAGTTGTCTTATTATTCATTTTAATTAATCCAAAATCTATATCATCTAAATTAATTGCATTTGGGTCATTAATAACTGTAAATCTAGTTTGTCCAATAACATAATCTTGTTCTGGATTAGATTTGATATATACAGTCATCTCACTTGCTTCTTTTTTATTGTAAGATTCAATTAATTTATTTATATCTTTTGGATCATATTCGATTAAAAATTGACTTTGATACTGTAAATTAAAATTATTGTTTAAATACGAAATTGCATATTCAGTTATTTGATTTTCAATTTCGTTATAATCATTTGATTTAATTCTCAAATTTTCTATTCTTTTTTGATTTAATGATAATGTATTAGCACCATAGGCTTGATCTAATCCCTCAACAGAATATAAATTTCAATATTGAAGAATAGTTTCATAATCCATTGCTTTAATTTGTTGTTCGGTGTAACCAATTTTATTAACTAAATAATTAATTAAATTATCACCATGATATGTATCTCAAAAATCTTTTACAACTACTTGAGAACTATCAATTTTATTTAATTGGTCTGTAAATAATGAAGTATTAGCATTAACATCATTATTAACCATTGCAAAATATTGTCCATAAATTCCAGTCTGATTCATATTTTGAGTTTGTAGTGGGAATTTAGATTTTGCTGTGTAATTTCATACGCCATCATAACTAAAATATGGATTGTATGAATCATTTGGTGAAATTTTTGTAGTCACACCAATATTTTGAACAAAACTATTATTTAAACTTGTTGGGTTATTAGATTGAATTAATTGTCCATTTTCCAATCTTACACCCGTTCTATAAACATCACTTGTATTTGGGTCAAATTGGATTTTGACACCTTTATTAATTACTTGACCACATGCTAAATAACCAGTCGAATATGTAATATTTTCACCTTTTTCATTATAAGGGTCAATATACATAGGACATTGTGAATTTTGTTCAATTCATAAAAGTTGCGTAGTTGTTCCAGTTTTTGCATTTATATTTGGATTGTAATTTGGATTCGGATTACCATTTTCTAATGTTGGTGTAATCATATCCATTTGTGCTGGATTTTTCTTTGGATCTCACGCATAATATGCAATATTAGTTTTTGGTGAAGTTTGACCAATATACACAGTAATTGAATATGCCGTGTTTCCTCCATCTTTTATTTCAATAAAATATGATTTGAACCCTTCATATTCACTACTTTCACTATCTTCATTAGGAGCACTTAAAACAGTCGAAGCTGTGTTGTTTATAATTGGAAGTGGTGATCCATTTACATAAACTTCTTGAGTTTGTGAATCACTAGCATTAAACATCAAGCTAACTTGTGAATAAAATAGTCTAATTCCTCCATTTGTCGCTGTTGGTTGTCCAATTTGAATACCTGAATTATCTTCTCCTAATGGTTGATAACTTACTTCTTGATTTGGTCCAATTACAGGAACATTTTGACCTTGCAAAATTAATCTATCTGCAATTCCTTGAGCTTGACAATAATCAGTTTCTTGACAAGTAATAGGAATATTAAAATCTCAAGGCGATGGTTGATTATTAATAGTTTGTTTAGGAGGATTATCAAATGTAAATCTAATTCTTATAATTGGATTACCACTATCATCATTACTAAACACCAAACTTGCATTAGGAAAATTATCAGTTAATGTTGGATCATCCACAAATGCATAACTATATTCATTTCAAAAATTAGTCATTAAAACTCTAATATAATTTGTAATAATTTCAGTATTTGAAATTAAATCATGAGTTTTATAATAGTCTGTTGTGTCACCAAAATAATCACCTTGATAATAATTAACACTACCACCCAATTTACCAAATTGATTTGGGTCGGCACGTGAAGAAATATTACTTACCACATTAGGCAAACCACTATTTTGTCCGCTTGCTTTTGCTTCATCAAACTTATTTTTAATATAAGCGGGCACAGTTGATGATTTATAGTTTTTAGAAGTATTAGATTCTAAAATAATAGGAGTTTCTAAATATGGTTTTAATACATTATAAATTTCTTGTAAATTAGGACGAGCAGCTAATTGAATCCGTGTAACTCAATCTACATTATAACTTTGATTATCCATTGTTTCATATGAACAATGTCAATTAATAGTATTATTAGATAAATTTACAGAATAAGTTAATTTAATAGCATCCCTTAAATAATCAGGTATATAATTTAATGCTTTATTATATAAATTTTCAGCCAATGGAGTAATGTTCTCCATTCACTGATCGCTATAATTTTTAGTTCCATTTAAAAGTCCTTTAAGATTGTTTTTAATTGTATTAATGTTATATGGTAATTGTAGAGATGAAGATATATAAAATTTTGAAACTATATTTCTTGCTGGTTTATAATCCCCTCTTGTATTGTTTGGAACATCTCCATTTTGACCTTGATTGGTAAATTCATCTAATACTATAGAAAATATTTTTTGTACACCTAATCCATTAAATTGAAATAGTATTTTAAAATATGCAGATGAACAAACAGTAGTATCTGATAAAATATAATTAATATGTCCACCACCATTAATTCATGGATTTCTATTGTTTGTTATATTATTTATATTTTCTCCAGAATAAGTACCAACCTCTAGGATTCATTGATTTTTATCATTTCTCGAATAATATAAACCTTCATCTTGATCTGATTTTGATAATTTATTTCCATTATATGAAACATCCTCAGAAATTATTGATGATTTAACATTAAAATTAAAATTAATAATTTTATTTAATAAATTAAAATCAGAATTTTTTAAATATTGCGGATTTAATGTATTGTTGCAATTTATACTATTTTGAATATCAAAAATAATTTTATTTATTTCTGCTTCCAAACTATTAATAGTAGATGATCCATCAATTTTAAATGTTTTATAAGAGTTATTAAATATATTAATATTTAGATTACCATAATTTTTATCTCTTTGATCTTGAGAAAATTCATTTGTAATTTTTGGATCTAACTTTTGAACCAAAACAGTTGAAGCAACTAATGAAGAAGTAGAAATTGAATTAAAAAGTAAAAAACAAAATAATGATTTAACCATAAATAAATCATTAATCATTTTTAAAATGTAAATCTGTTAATAATATTATAGCATATAAAAAATAATTTTTATTTTTACTGGAAAATTTTGATATTATAAATTTAATATGTCACATTCAATTTCAAAAGCATTTACTAAAAATAAAAGTGATGAGTTATATACTCCAGAAATTTTAGTTAATGCTATATATATATATATATTAGGCATAAAATTAGAAATAGTATTTTTAATAGGTTCAATATTTTTCTTATCTAAAACTAAATTTCTAATTAAATCTTTAAAAATATTAAAATTTTTTTTATCCATATTTAATAAATTTAATAGATTATTTGTTTTATTTGTATCTAATGAACCTTCTATAAATTGATTTTTTCCCAATTCTGCAATTATTTGTTCTTCAAATTTTTTGCCATTTGGTCCAAAGGATTTTTTGGACTTCAATGTGTTAAATACATTAATTAAATTTAAAATACCATAATCCATAACTATTACACACTTTTATTTATATTTTATATTAATTTTGACCATTATTATTTATTTCAAAAATCATGTTTAAATAAGGAGAAGGAATGGTTGCACCATATATTAAATTTTGACTTGGAACAATATCACTTGTTAACGAAAAATCATAAGGTAAATAATCATTAGATAATTTTTCTTCATATTCTGTGATACCAGTTGATTCATTAATAATTCAATTTGAAGTCTTTAAATATTGAAAATTACCAGTAGAATTATTTGTAGTATTTATAAAAAAACCTGCAAGATATTGATTGTTATATAATAATAATTTTGGTTGAACTTCTAAATTATTAAAATTATATTTTATTTCAACTAATACCTGTGATTCAACATTTTTAGAGTTTAAAAATTTTTGTTGATAACATTCATTTTGTTCTATTGAAATATTTAATACATTATTATTAAAATTAATTTTTGATATAGAATTTTGAGTAGGAAAAACCCTTTGTTGAACATTAGGTAATTCATCTGAATATGAATTTCAATTTTTATTAAAATCACCATTATCACTTGGAGAAATCAAATTCATATAATTATCAAAAATTGTATTTTTAGTACTAATTTTATTTAAAAACGATGTTTCGGTATAACAAGAATTATTTAATAAATAAAAATTTAATCAATTTTGGATATCATTTTTAATACATGCAATTTTTTGTTCATCTGATAAAGCATTTCATTTATCATTTAAGATTTGATTAGCTTCTTCTAATGAATTTACTTGTTTAATTTCAGCAGTATTTGAGGTTAATCTATTATCAAAATTAAATTGAGTTGGAGTAATATCGATTTTGCTTAATGGTTGAATAATTCCATTTTCATCAACAACTCCCCCATTAGCAGAATTATTATCATTATTATCTGATGAACCTGATGAACATGAACTTAATGCTACACTCATTGGAACAACTGCCATTGCAGTTAAACCAACCAAACCTAATCCTCATTTTAATTTTTTACTAATTTTCATACTTTTTCTCCCTATTATGATAGGGCTTGTCCGCTTCAAGAACCGCACTTTTGAAAGGACATATGTATTCTAAAAATAAATTTTATTTTTTAAATCTAGATCATACAAAAAAGTTTAAAAATTACACAAAAATACTCAATTTCGTAAAATTTTAACAATTTATAACGACTATATTATATTTTTCAATAATTCTATTAAAAACAAATTTAAAATTTTTTAGTTTATAGGCTATATAGATGGTATGATAAAATTATATTATTAAATTATATTATTTTGGCAAAATAATACTATTTACAAATATGCATAGGAATCCTCATGAAAAAAAATTCAAAATTATTAATTGGCGCTATTTCTTTATCATTATCAAGTGTATTACTTGTTCCAACTATATTAACTTCATGTAGTAATAATAACAATTCAACAATTAATAAATATTCAATGTCTTTTAAAACTAGTTCTACATATAATTTTGGAGATAAAAGTTTATTACCTTCTGATATTAATAATGAATGAATCAAGACTAAAGTTATTGAAAATAAGAATTCAATATTTTCAATTAGAAATGAACCTGCTAATTTTGATTGAAACAATAATTTATCTATAAGTGGTGTAAATGCAAATAATTCTAATGGTGAATTGAGTTTTAATGTGACACTAAATGGTGCTACAAATATTCCTAATAATACATCTACAATATCAAAACAATTGACTTTTACAGGATTTTTAAATAATGACTCTACATCAAATAATGATATTTTAATTCCAGTAGATCCTAATAGTATACCAAGTGATAAACCAGAAAAAGTGCCTGAAACTGAAGAAGAAAAAAGATGAGGTAATGTTTTAT
>CALUPI010000010.1 GCA_944322645.1 uncultured Ureaplasma sp. | reverse complement strand
TTGCCATTTTAGATTCCTTGTCTTTTGCAATATTATTTGATTTTTCTATCTTTATTTTATCTTTTAATTTAGCAGATAAATCATAATTGTGAATTTCAACTCACTCAACATCATAATCACTTAGAACATGTTTAAATTTTTTATTTTGATTTTTCATATTTATTACCTCATTAATAAATAATGAATAAAATTCAAAATTTTCTAATGTTAATAAAATCTGGCTCAATTATAGACTAAAAAATACAACACTAGAAATAATTAAATCCCTATATTATAGATTAGATGTTTTAGACAACAATTATCAAAATATTTCTATAATACAATTTTTAAAATGTTTGTAAGCATTCTAAAGTTTGGGACGATAAAATAAAAAAATTATCCAATAGTTGTTAATTTTCTTTATTCAATTAACAAGTGTACCTTGAATTGTGGTATAAAAATTATAATAAGAATCCTAATCATACTAAAATATTAGTGTGATATCACATTTGACAAAATAAAGCTATCAATTTATTAATTGGTAGTTTTTTTACATTTTATTTTCATATTCATATAAATCATTACTACTTTTTCAATTAAAAATTTCTCTACTCATATGATTAATTTAGTTTTGCATATCATTAATATTGGAATCTATGAGTGTTGAAAAATCAAATCATTTTTTATAAAATCGTCTAATAATTCCATTTAAATGTTTATTACTACCTTTTTGATATGAAGCATATGGTTCACAATAATAAACTTGACAATCAATTCAATTTGCTAATATGCAATTTTTTCCAATTCAATACCATTATCAGTAGTAATAAGCTAAGTTATATTCAGGTATAACTAATTCCTTAATAATTAATTTATAACTTGATAGGGCAATTCTAATATCATTTTGAACTAAAGAAACATAAATATCAAACTCTCCAACCTTATTTGTTGGAAAGGTAACTATTGATGAATTAGGAAATGGGTAGTCATTTAATTTGATAATTGTCTAAATTATCTATATTAGTAATTATTTCTAATTCTACATTATCATTTTGAAAACAAGTATTATTTAAAATATTACTTTTGATAGATATATTAATTTTATTTGGTTTATCATCATTATTTTTACTACTACATGATGTCAAAATTGGAATTAAAGGAAGACTTATGGTAAATAATGATAAGATTAAAAATATTTTTTTCTTTTCATTTTCATATATTTGTAAAATATATTATACTAATGAAATTAAATTATATAATTATTAATATTAATAATTTAAAAAGGAGAAAATAATATGTCAAAAATTTTAGTAGCAACAGTCGATTATATTCCTAACCGTCAATACCAAATCTTAGGAATTGTTGTTGGAAACCGTGCAGTAAGTATTTTTTCTAAAACTGAAGCCCAAAAAGCTATTGATAAAATGGTGTCAGATGCTGCAGAAATGGGTGCAGATGGTGTTATTGGTATTAGAATAAATACAAGCGCAAGAGATTCAACAACTGTTATTGGAACGGCAATTAAATTTATCAATTAATAGTAAATATAATAAAAAACTACCATGAAAATTGGTAGTTTCTTTATTAAATTACCAGTGGAATACTTTAAATTGAATAAAGAAACCCATATTCAAATAACAACTTATTTATTAATTATAATGGTTGTTATTTTTTTAAATATTAATTATAGTATAATTCTGTAATTTATTTAATTATTTATAAAATTAATATTAGTTAGTATAAAATTATTAGTATTATGAGTATAGAAAATAAATATAAAGCTGAAAATATAAAAGTATTACAAGGGTTAGAAGCTGTTAGAAAGCGTCCAGGAATGTATATAGGTTCTACTGATATACGTGGACTTCATCATTTAGTATGAGAAATTGTTGATAATTCAATTGATGAAGTAATGGCTGGTTTTGCTTCTGAAATAATTGTAACATTGTCAAAAAATAATTATATAAGTATTCAAGATAATGGACGTGGCATCCCTATAGATATTAATTCAACAACACAACTAAGTGGTGTGGAAACAGTTTTAACTATTTTACATGCTGGTGGTAAATTTGATGATACAGTTTATAAGACTGCAGGTGGTTTACATGGAGTTGGATCATCTGTTGTTAATGCATTAAGTGATTCATTATTGTGTGAAGTATATAGAAATCATAAAATATATCAAGCAAAGTTTGCACATGGTGGAGAAATAATTCAACATTTAGTTGAAATTGGCAATACTAATAAAAAAGGTACTTATATTAAATTTCATCCAGATCCTGCAATATTTGGCAATTTACAATTTAATCCTTCAATTATTAGAGAAAGATTACAAGAAAGTGCTTTTTTATTTAATGGTTTGAAAATTATTTTTATAGATGAAATTAACAATACTAAAGATATTTTTGAAGCTAAAAATAATTTAGCTGATTTTGTTGCATATATTAATCATTCAAAAAGAATTTTATCACCTATTGTTTCATATAATGGTAATATTAACAATATTTCAGTTTGTGTATCATTTCAATATACTGATAACTTAAATGAAATAATTGTATCTTTTGCAAATTCAATTAAAACAATTGAAGGTGGATCACATGAAAATGGATTTAAAACAGGTTTATCATTAGCTATTAATAATTATGCTAGAAAATGAAAATTATTAAAGGAAAAAGATAAAAATTTAGATGGTGATGATATTCGTGAAGGAATTACTGCTATTATTTCAGTTTGTGTACCTGAATCATTAATTACTTATGAAGGTCAAACTAAGAATAAACTATTTACACCAGAAGCACTTGATGTAGTTAAAAAAATATCAGAGGAACAAATTAGTTATTGATTAGATAGTCATAAAAATGAAAGTTTTTCTATTATCAAACAAATTATTGCAAATAGAGATGCAAAAATAGCTGCTAAAAAAACTAGAGATACAATTAAAAAAACAAAAGGAAAGACAGCTGAAAAAATATTAAGTTCTAAACTAACACCTGCTCAATCAAAAGATGCAAACTTAAATGAATTATTTTTAGTTGAAGGAGATTCTGCTGGTGGCTCAGCTAAATTAGGAAGAAATAAAAAACACCAAGCTATTTTACCATTAAAAGGTAAAGTAATAAATGTTGAAAAAGCTAAATTAAGTGATGTTTTAAAAAACGAAGAAATTGGTACTATCATAACTTGTTTAGGGACTGGAATTGGTAAGGAATTTGATATTTCAAAATTAAAATATAATAAAGTAATAATTATGACAGATGCTGATGTGGATGGATCACATATCCAGGCATTATTATTAACAATGTTCTATCGTTTTATGAGACCATTAATTGAACATGGTCATATTTATCTTGCTATTCCACCACTTTATAAAATTTCTAAAAAATCAGATTCATCAAAATTTAAATATGCTTGATCAGAAGAACAATTGAATGAATATAGACAAGAATTTAAAAGTTATGAAATTCAACGTTATAAAGGTTTAGGTGAAATGAATGCTGATCAATTATGAGAAACAACTATGAATCCTGACAATAGAATGTTATTAAGAATTGATATTGAGGACATTATTGCTGCAGATATTCAAGTAGATACCTTAATGGGTGAAGATGTGTCTGTTAGAAAAAAGTGAATTGATGAGAATATTAATTTTGAATATGATGAATAATTAGGTGAATTATGGAAAATAAAAAAATTATAAATCAACCCTTATCAATAATTATTGGTGATTGTTTTGGTAGATATGCTAAGTATATAATACAGGATAGAGCAATTCCAGATGCTAGAGATGGTTTAAAACCTGTACAAAGAAGAATTTTATATGCAATGTATGAATTAGGATTAACAAATGATAAACCATATAAAAAATCTGCTAGAACTGTAGGTGAAGTTATTGGTAAATATCATCCACATGGTGATTCATCTATTTATGAATCTATGGTTAGAATGTCACAATCATGAAAAAGTAATTTACCACTTTTAGATATGCATGGTAATAATGGTTCAATTGATGGTGACAGTCCTGCGGCTATGCGTTATACAGAATGTAGATTATCTTCTGTTTCTAATTTAATGTTAGAAAATATTAAAAAAAACACTGTTGATTTTACATTTAATTTTGATGATTCTGAAAAGGAACCGGTAATTTTACCTGCCTTATTACCTAATTTATTAATTAATGGTGCTGTGGGAATTGCGGCAGGTTATGCTACAAACATTCCACCTCATAATCCAACAGAAGTGTTTAATGCAATTATTTATTTAATTGATCATCCAAATGCAACTTTAGATGAAATTATGAAAATAATTCCAGCTCCTGATTTTCCAACAGGTGGAATTATAGAAGGAAAAGATGGAATTAAAGGTTCATTTGAAACTGGTAAAGGTAAATTTATATTAACTTCAAAATTTAATATTAATTTTGATGATAAAAAATATAATCAATTAATAATTACAGAAATTCCATTTGATGTAACCAAATCAACAATAATTAAAGAGATTAATGATATTATTTTTGATGAAGAAATTAGCGGAATAGTTGAGGTAAGGGATGAATCTGATAAGAATGGTATAAATATTGTTATTGATATAAAGAAAGAAAAAAATATTGAACAAATAACTAATTATTTATTAAAAAATACCCACTTACAAATTAGTTATTCTACTAATTTTGTAGCTATTGTTAATAGAAAGCCTGTATTATTAGATTTAATTTCTGCTTTAAAGCATTACATCAATCATGCACTAGACATCCAAAGAAAAACATTTATTTTTGATTTAGAAAAACATCTAAATAGATTAGAGATTGTTGATGGATTAGTAATTGCGATTAATAATATTGATGAAGTTATCAGTATAATTAGAAAAAGTGATTCTAAGGATGATGCTAAATCTAACCTAATTAGTAGATTTGGTTTTACAGAAAACCAAGCTGAAGCAATACTTGTTTTACGTTTATATAGATTATCAAAAACAGATATTGGAACATTATTGGCAGAAGCTGCAGAATTGCATAATATAATTGATAATTTAAAGAATTTGTTGTCTAGTCAAAAACTGCAGGAACAATATTTAATTAATGTTTTATTTGAATATCGTAAGTTATATGGTTATTCTAGAAAAACAAAAATATCTGAAAATATTAAAAAATTAGAAATTAATGAAGAAGAAATGATTGATATAAAAGAAAATATAATTTTCGTTTCAAATGATGGTTATATCAAGAAAATTACACCAAAGGTATATGATTCAAATGAATTATCTTCTATTGGGTTTAAACCTTTAGATTTTATCTTTTTTTCAAAAAAATGTTTTTCTAATCAATATTTATTGCTTGTAACAAAATTTGGAAAAGCAATATGTTTACCTATTTTTAAATTAGAAAATGGAAAATGGAAGGAAATGGGTCAACATATAAACAATTTTATGACTATTGATCCAAGTGATAAAGTGGTTTTTGCTAATGTTATTGATAGTGATAATTTAGAAAATAATTCTTTATTATTATTTACAAAATTAGGTATTAATAAAAAAATATTATTTAATGATTTTATTAATTTAAAATCAATGAAGTCCACTTCTATATTTAAATTAAAAAATGATGATGAAATAATTTCTGTAAATCAAATTAAGAATTCTAATATTTATTTTGTTTCATTAGTTTCAAATGTTGGTAATGGTTATGCATTTAGTTCAGATGAAATACCCACATTAACAAAAATAGCTAGTGGGGTTAAATCTATAAAGTTAAAACCAAATGAATTTTTGGTTTCTGCAAATGTTTCATTAACTTTAGATTTGCTTTGCTTGTTTGTTTTAAATTCGGGTATGCGTTTATCTCCATTAAATGAATTTAAGGTTTTATCCAGATGTAGTACCGGTAAAAGTGTTTTACATATTAAAACTAACACTAATGATAAGTTAATTAATGTTATTTTAGTTAATAAAAACTCAATTATAACGGTTTTGGATGAAAACAATCAATTTATATCGTGTGATATTGTAAATTTTGGAATAAATAAATTCAATAAAGTTCCAAAAGTTAATAATATTATAAATGCATCTTATGACTATTTAAATTCTGGTGAACTTTTCGAAGATCTAAAAAATGCAAAAATATTACCCAAAAAATTTGAATCCAATGAAGATAATGATTTTCAAGATCAATTATCATTGTTAAAATAATAATATATGAATTTAGATATTACTAAAATTAGACTTTTAACATATTTTAAACCAAGTATTTTTGTAGAAAGTATTAAAGATATTCATATTAATAATTTAAAGTTGCAAGGCTTTAAAATGGTAATATGTGATCTTGATAATACTTTAGTTCCACATTTTACAAAAACACCAACCATGGTAGTTATTAATTTTATAAAGCAAATCCGAGATCAGGGTCTGATGTTTGTAATTGTTTCTAATAATTCAAAAAAACGAGTAAAAGAGTTTTGTAAAAATTTAGAAATTGATGGTTATATTTATAGTGCAATGAAGCCAACATTATTTAAAATAAAAAAATTTTTTAGAAAAAATAATGTGAAATTAGATGATGTAATTTTTATTGGTGATCAAGTTATTACTGATATTTGAATGGCTAATAGATTAAAATGTAAATCAATATTAACATTACCACTTGTGGGAAGTACTAATAAAAAAGGTTGATTAATTAGTTTTATTGATAAATATATATATATGTATTTGCAAAATAATAACTTTATCAATTCTAATGATGAATTAAAGGTGGAAGAATTGTATGAAATCTTGTAATAACAAAAAATGCTTAGGATGTGGTGCATTTTTAACTAATGATATTAATTCAATTGGATATGTTAATAAATCAATTGATGATGTTAAGTTTTGTACTCGTTGTTTTAAATTGAAGAATTATTCTGAAATTGATAATTCTAATTTAAATATTAAGGATATTACTAATCAAATTAATAATCTAGATTATTCAAAATCAATTTATATTTTTCATGTTGTTGATGTTATGGATTTAGATAATACAGTTTTAAGAAATTTTTTAGAATATCAAAATAAATTAATATTTATAGTTAATAAAATGGATTGTTTACCAAGGCAATATAACGCAGAATTAACCGCAAGTATGATTTATAAAACTATTGAATCATTTGGTTATCATGATCCAAAAATAATTTTTGCTTCATCATTTAATAAAAGTTCTATTAAAAAGATAAATAAAATGGTAGTTCAAGTTAACATTCGTAAGCTCAAAGCATTATTTGTTGGTTGTAGTAATGTTGGAAAATCAAGTTTAATTAATCAATTATTAAAACTTAATAATCAAGAACAAGAATTGACTGTAAGCCCATTTATTAATACTACAATTTTACTTAAGCAAATTAAAGTGGGTAAGAATTTAATAATTGATACTCCTGGTTTACCTCAAAATAAAAATATATTAAATTATGTTAGTTCATCAAATGTTAAAAAAATTATTAATTTTAGCAATTCTTATTCAATTAATTATTTTATTAATCCAGGACAAACATTACAAATAGAAAGTTTATGTTCTATAGATTATATTGATGGAATAAAATCCACTTTTACATTCTATATCTCTAGGGAATTGAATATATCTAGAATGAAAACTATCAATGCTGAGAAAAATTGAAATACTGTTTTTAATAATCCTAAATCAATTAAATATTTAGAAAAATTTAATAAATATAAAGAAGTTGAATTTCAATTAGATGAAAATAAAAAACATAATTTAGATATTTCTGGTTTAGGATTGATAACAATTAATAAGGGCGTAAAAAATATAAAAGTCAAAATTTTAAATGAAGTAGGGGTAAGTGTGACAAAATATGCAATTATCTAAAATATTAATATACGGTGGTTCATTTGATCCAATACACGTTGGCCATACAAATATGTTAAATATTGCTATTGATAAAATTAAGCCAAATATATGTTATATTGTTCCTAATTATCTTTCTCCCAATAAGGATACTACATATTCATCAGTTGAACAAAGAATTGATATGATTAATTTAGCAATAGTGGGAATGAATAATGTTGTTATATCAGATTATGAAATAAAGCAAAATCAATCAGTAAAAACCATTGATACTATTCAATATTTCAAAAGCATTCATCCTAATTCAGAAATATATTTATTAATTGGTTCTGATCAATTAAGAAATTTTAAGAATTGATACAAGTATGAAGAAATTTTAAATATTGTAAAATTAGTTGTTTATCCAAGAGATAATAATCTAATGAGTGTTAATGATTTTGAATATTTACTATTAAATGGGCCTATTTTAAACATTTCTAGTAGTAGTATAAGAGAAGAAGTGAGATATTTTGAATTAAATGAAAAAGTATTAAGTTATATTAATGACAATGGCTTATATGCAATAGAAAGAATTAAAAAATATGAATCTGAAAAAAGATATAATCATTCCTTAAGAGTTGCATATATGGCCAGGGAATTAATAAAAATGTATAATCCAAATTTAGCAAATTTAGCTTTTACGGCCGGAATTTATCATGATATTGCAAAAGAAATGGAACCTGATTTCCAGGTTTATGTTGCTAAAAATATTCTTTCTATAAATAATTTTGAAAGTTATAAAGTTCTTCACGGATATATTGGTTCATATATTTTAAAATCTAAATATTTATTTACTAATAAAATGATATTAGATGCTATTAATAGACATACATTACCTTATGAACATTATAAGAATGAGCCAAATTTATTAGATAAAGTACTTTATGTTGCAGATAAATTAGAACCTAATAGAACTGATGATGATGTTTTTGGTAAATCTATTGAATATTATCGAGAATTAGCAAAAACAGATATAGATAAATGTTTTAATGAATTGTATTCATGACTTCAATTAAATTTAAGAGGGAATAAGTAATGTTAGGAATTGTTTTAGCTTTAGATTATGAAATTGATAATGTAATATTTGATAACTTGCAATTTGAAACATTAAATAATCAAAAATTTTATTTTAATGATGAAGTTGTTATTACATTTTTAGGTGTTGGTAAAGTTAATGCAACAATCGCCATTACAAATTTAATGAATAATTTTAATATTGATCAAATTTTAAATATTGGTTCTTGTGGATCTGCTAATTCTAATATTTTGATTAAAGATGTTATATTGGTTAATAAAACTCAATATGGTGATGTTGATGTATCAATTGATAAGAAATATCAAATTAACCAAATTCCATATGAACCAAAAACCTTTAGTACATCTCAGAAATTTAACAATAAAATTGTAAAAATATTAAATAAATTAAATATTGATTATAAAATTGGAGATTTCATGACGGTTGATTCTTTTGTGACTAAGGAAAACTATTTAAAATTTAATGAGGTATTATTAGACAATATTCTTGGAATTGATATGGAATTAACAGCCATCGCTCAAACATGTTACCATTATAAAATTAATTTTAGTGCAATAAAAATTGTCTCTGATAATATAAATTCAATTAATAATCATGATGAATTTGAAAATAATATTAACGAAATTTCAAAGTTAATTAAAAAAATTGTTTTAAATTTTTTATAAAATTGCTATAATTAAATATAATTTTATCTATAAAAAAGGGGAGAAATTATGAAAATCAAAAAACTTGAACTAATTAGTTTAATTTTAATGTTATTTCCATTTGTATCAATTATTGGATTTTTAATTTATGTTATTATGTGTGGTGCAGCAAAAGGAAGTTTAATTAAGTTAGTTGTTGCTATCTTAACTATTCCATTTGGTCTATTAGCTGCTATTTTCTTATGATTAGATGCTTTCAATGTTATTGATTTAGATAAAATTGGAAAATAATTATTCTTAAGCATTGATTTATTCAATGCTTTTTTTATTAATAAAAATAGAATATAATATATAAATATATTATTATGTTAATAGATAAGAAAAATATTCGTAATTTTAGTATTATTGCTCATATTGATCATGGAAAATCTACACTAAGTGATCGGATTATTGAATTGACTAATTCATTAACAAAAAGAGAAATGAAAAACCAAATTCTTGATTCTATGGATATTGAAAGAGAAAGAGGTATTACAATAAAGCTAAATGCAGTTCAATTAAAATATGATGCAAAGAATGGTAACCAATACTATTTTCATCTAATAGACACACCTGGACATGTAGACTTTACTTATGAGGTTAGTAGAAGTTTAGCCGCATGTGAAGGGGCTATTTTGGTTGTTGATGCTGCTCAAGGAATTGAGGCTCAAACTTTATCAAATGTATATCTTGCCCTGGAAAATAATTTAGAAATTATTCCTGTTATTAATAAAATTGATTTACCTAGTGCTGATATTGATTCTGTTAAAAAACAAATTGAGGATGTTATAGGTTTAGATACAACAAACATTCCTTTAATTTCAGCAAAAACTGGTTTAAATGTTGAAGATGTACTAGAGGCAATAGTAAAATTTATTCCATCACCAATTGGTGAAGATTCAAATAAATTACAAGCATTAATATTTGATTCATACTATGATTCATATAAGGGTGTAATATGTTTGATAAGAGTCAAAAATGGTGTTATAAAACCAGGTGATCATATAAAAATGATGGCTACTAATAAAGAATTTATAGTTACAGAAGTTGGTGTAAGAACTCCAAAAAATGTTAATAAAGATCAATTAGTTGCCGGTGAAGTTGGATGAATTGCTGCTAGTATAAAAACTGCACGAGATGTTCATGTAGGAGACACGATTACTCATGTTAATCAACCATCTGAACATCCATTGCCTGGTTATAAAACAATTCAACCAATGGTATATTGTGGATTATATCCAATTGATACAGCAAAATTTGAAGAACTAAAAGAAGCAATGTTTAAGATTTGTTTAAGTGATTCATCATTAACATATGAATATGAAACTTCCCAAGCTTTAGGATTTGGGATACGTTGTGGATTTTTAGGATTATTACATATGGATGTTATTAGAGAAAGAATTAGTCGTGAATTTAATATTGATTTAATTATGACATCACCATCAGTACAGTATCATGTATATAAAACTAATAATGAATTAATTGTAATTGATAACCCTAGTAAATTAATGGATAAAAATGAAATTAAAGAAATTCAGGAACCATTTGTAAAACTTGAAATAATCACTCCTGATACTTATGTTGGTTCAGTAATGGAATTATGTCAGGAATATCGTGGTAATTATATGGATTTAGAATATATTGACAACACTAGAAGAAAATTAGTTTATGAGTTACCACTAGCTGAAATTATGTATTCATTTTTTGATAGATTAAAATCAATAACCAAAGGTTATGCTACTATGGATTATGAACCAATAGGTTATAGAAAAGAAAAACTAGTAAAAGTTGATATGTTATTGAATGGTCAAAAGGTTGATGCATTAAGCTTTATTACTCATCAAGATCTTGCATATCAAAAATCAAAAGTAATAGTTGAAAAATTGAAAGAACTTATTCCAAAACATCAATTTGAGATTCCTGTACAAGCAGCAATTGGTTCAAAAATCATTGCAAGAGAAACTATAAAATCATATCGTAAAAATGTTCTGGCAAAATGTTATGGTGGAGATGTATCAAGAAAGAAAAAATTATTAGAACAACAAAAAGAAGGAAAGAAAAAACTAAAGGCAATTGGAAAAGTTTCAGTTCCTCAGGATGTATTTGTTAAAGTATTAAAATTTGAAGATTAAAGGTGATAATATGCCATTTATAAAGAAAATTGATCAAGATTTTTATTTTGAAAATAATTGTCTAAAACTTTCAAAAGAATATTTTGAATCTAATAAATTTAAATTTAAGAAAATTACTGGAAGTAGATTTAGTAGTGTAATAGGTTTAAATGAATATACTTCACCATTTAAAACATGATGTATAATGACAGGTTTATATGTTGAACCAATGGATGAAATGATATCTAAAGCAGGTTGTGTTATAGAACCAAAAATTAAGGATTATGTTTCTAAAATTACAGGTATTGATTATATTCAATATGATCCATACAAAATTGGATTTGATTTATTTAAAGATAACAAGATTTTTGGTGGAATTCCTGATGGAGAACCAATTACTAATAATGTTGTTAATTATGACAATAATAAACGAATGTTAGAAATTAAAACTACTTCAATAGATTCTTTTTTGTATAAAAAAATTAATAATTTATTTGTATTACAAAAAGATGACAAAAATCATCCAATTATCAAATCTAGTGGAACTAAACGAGAAAAATGATTTAATAACAAAGGAGATGTAATTATTCCTATTGAATATGAATGTCAATTATCTTTATATTGTTATTTAAGAGGGATTAATAAAGGTATTTTTGCTATTTGTTTTTTAGAAACTAAAGATTACATTAATCCAGAATTATGCAATGTAGATGAGAGAGAAATACAATTGGTTAATTTAGATATTAATATGGAAAAATTTAAACAATTAATTGATGTTGCAATCAATTGATATCATGATTATATTGAAACTGGAATTTCTCCAACATTAACTGATGATGATTTAAATTTTATAAAAAGTGAATTAAATATTTAATATGAAAAAAATAATTTATATAAAATACGCTGAATTAACATTAAAAGGGAAAAATAGAAAACATTTTGTCTCTGTTTTAGCATCAAATGTTAAAAGAGCTTTAAAGTCATTTTCTTCAATAATTATTGAAAAAAAGTTTGATTGCATGATTCTTACAAATTTAGATAATCACGTTGATGAAGTGATTCGTATATTACAATTTATTCCTGGAATTTATTATATTTCTATTGCTACACGAATTTCTAATGATATTAATATAATTAAAGATTATTGTTTATCTTTAGCTAAAGATAAATATTTTGAAAATGCTACTTTTAGAATAACTTGTCATCGTCATAATAAAAATTATTTCTTGAATTCTAATGAAATTATATCCATTGTAGCAGGTGAGATTTTGCAAAATACTAAGTATCAAGTAAATTTAAAAAATTTTTCATTAAATATAAATATAGAGATTAAAGATAGTTGTGCAATTATATTTACAAATAAAATTAAAGGTTTAGGAGGATTGCCTGTTGGTAGTAATGGTAAAGTTTTAGTATTATTATCAGGAGGGATTGACTCACCAGTTGCTTCAAAATTATTGATGAATAGAGGATTATCGGTTGATTTTTTAACCTTTATCACACCACCTCATACATCTGAGAAAGCATTAGAAAAAGTAAGAACATTATCGAAGGAAATTACATTTAATAATTTATTATGTAATTCTAAGTTATATATTTGTAATTTTACAATGCTAATGCATGAATTAACACATATTAATAAGGAAAGTTATAGAATCATATTAATGAGACGTTATTTTTTAAGAATTGCTAATTTTTTAAAAGAAAAATATGGTTATGATGCTATTGCAACTGGAGATTCAATAGGCCAAGTCGCTAGTCAAACAATAGAAAGTATGAATGTAATATCAGCAGCAATTGATAATTGCTTAATATTGCGTCCATTATTAACATATGATAAAGAACAAATTATAAATTTAGCTAAGTTTTATAAAACATATCATACTTCTATACTTCCATATAATGATTCTTGCTTATTGTTTGCTCCAAAGAATCCAACTACTAAACCTAATTTAGAAATTGTAACAAAAATTGAAAACCGTCTAGAATTAATTGATGTAATATTAACAAATGTAATTAATAATCACATTTGAATCGAGGAATTAAAAGATGATAATTAATACTAAAAAAATTAATAATTTATTATCAAAAATTGATACAAATAATAAAATTACAATTTTTGTGCATGAAAATCCAGATTGTGATGCAATTGGAAGTGCATATGCATTTAAGTTATTTATTGAAGAAAATTTTGAAAATAAAGATGTAAGAATTGCAGGTTTAAAAGATATTGACAAAGAATATATTTTGCCATTTTTTGATATTAATTATTATCCAGTTGATAAATCTTTTGCTCAGGAATCAATTGGTATAATTTTTGATACTTCTACACAATCAAGAATATTAACTCAATTAAATATTTTTTGTAAGTGAACATTTTTATTTGATCACCATCCCCAATTTGAGAATATAGCAAATGTCCAAATTGTTGATCCTGACTTATCATCAACTTGTGAATTAGTTGGATTAATATTTATGAAATTGTCAAAAAAATATAAATTAACTTCTCAAATTGCAAATTCATTATATTTTGGTTTGCTCACTGATACTAACCGTTTTTTATATCCATCAGTTTCTAAAAATACATTTAATTTAATGTCGTTTTTGTGTGACATTGGTTTAGATAGAGAATTAGTGCATAGTCAATTATATTTAAGAAAATTAGATGATGTAGTTTTAGATAATAAGTTGTTTAGTTTAGTTAATTTTAATGAAACTTATGGTTATGCTACTTTATTTATTGATAAAAAATATAATAAAAAATTTTTGAGAAAATCATTTAATGGCAAAGTATATTTAATGGCAAATATAAAAAATATTCATATTTGAACATTAGTATATTATGATGAAAATTTACAAAAATGAAAAGGATCAATTAGAAGTCGAAAATATGATGTTAGCAAAATTGCAAATTTCTTTAATGGTGGTGGACATAAGTTAGCTTCAGGTTTTACTTTAAATGATTTTAAACAAACTAAGGAATTAGAACAAAAAATTAAAGAGTGTTTAGAAAATGCAAAAAAATAATATTATCAATTTAAATGTACATTCATATTATTCTTTATTATCTTCGTCATTAAGCATAGATAAGATAATATCTTTTGCTATTTCAAACAATCAAGAATATGTATGTTTAGTCGATGATAATGTAATGTATGGTGCTATTGAATTTTATAAAAAAGCTATAGAAAATAATTTAAAACCAATTATTGGAATTGAAATTAATTTGAATAATTCAAAATTAGTTATAATTGCCAAGAATAATGATGGATATCTTTTTTTGATTAAGCTTTCATCATCATTAATGTTAGATAAAAATATTGATATTAATACTTTGAATAATCCTAACATTTTTATAATTAGAATTAATGGTAATTTAAATTTAAATTATTCAAATTTTTATATAGACGGTGGTGATCAAAATAATAGCATTGCCTGCCATAAGGTTTGTTATTATGATGAAGATGATTATCTAATTTATAAGGTCTTAAATGCAATTAAAAATGATGAAAAATTAAACAAGTTTAATTTAAACCAAAAAGATAAATCTAATTCATTCTGAATATCTCACGAAATTCAAAATAATTATTCTTTAATTGCCGTTCAAAATTTGCAAAAAATTATAATGCAAATTGATTGAAAAATGGAACATAATAATAAAAATAATATTTTAGAATTTAAAAATAATTTTGGATTAACCTCAAAGGACTATTTACATAAATTATGCTATTCATATTTAGAAAAATATTTAATTGATAATAATTTAGAATTAAGCAAACAAATATATTTTGATCGTTTAAATTATGAATTAGATATAATTGACTCTAAAGGATTTAATGATTATTTTTTAATAGTATTTGATTTTATTCATTGAGCAAAAAATAATGACATTATCATTGGTCCGGGTAGAGGTTCTGCAGCTGGATCACTTGTATCATTCTGCTTAAATATAACACAAATTGATCCTATAAAATATAATTTATTGTTTGAACGTTTTTTAAATTATCAAAGAACTAGTATGCCTGATATTGACACTGATATTATGGACATCAAAAGAGATGATGTTGTAAATTATTTATATTCTAAATATGGAAATGATCATGTGTGTAATATAATTACATTTTCACATATTAAAGCTAAACAAGCAATTAGAGATGTAGCTAGAGTTTTTGAGATTGATTTAAAAATTGTTGATAAAATTACTAAAAATATTTCTTCTAATTATGATGAAGACATTTTAATTGCAGTAGAAAATAATAAAGTTTTACATGAAGAATATTTACAAAATGACTACTTGTTTGAGATTGCAAATAAAATTATAAATATTCCGCGGCAAATAAGTGTACATGCTGCAGGAATTGTTTTATCAAATTCTCCATTAACAGATATTGTGCCATTGCAAAAAAGTATTGATAATAAGATATTAACTCAATATTCCATGGAATTTTTGGAAGAATTAGGATTAATTAAAATGGATTTATTAGGTTTAAAAAACCTAACAGTTATTTATTATGTTTTAAAGTTAATTAGACATATTCATAATATTGATCTTGATTTATTAAAAATTGATCTTAATGATCCAAAAATTTTTGAGATGTTTACAAATGCCCAAACTGATGGCATTTTTCAATTTGAATCTCCAGGAATGAAAAGAATATTAAAAAGAATGAAACCAAATTCTGTCGAGGATCTATCCTTAGTTTCTGCTATGTTTAGACCTGGAGCACTAGGAAATATTGATATATTTTTTAGTAGAAAATTAAAAAATGAACAGCCAAAATATATTAATGACAGTATTTCTAAAATTTTATCACCAACATATGGAACTTTTATTTATCAAGAACAAATAATTGAAGTTGTAAAAACAATGGCAAATTTTAGTGGTTCTAAATCTGATGATTTTAGAAGAGCTATTAGCAAGAAAAAAGATGAAGTTATTAATGAATTAAAATTAGATTTCATTAATGGATCTATTCAAAATCATTACACTATGCAACAAGCAAATGAAATGTTTGAATATATTAAAGAATTTGGTAATTATGGATTTAATCATTCACACTCAATTTCTTATGCAATGTTAAGTTATTGAATGGCATATTTAAAGTGTCATTTTCCTATAGAAACAATATGTGTATTAATGACTTATGGTGATAATAGTAAAGATAAATTGATTGGCTATGTACAAGAAGCTAGAAAATTCAATATTATAGTAACTGCACCAAATATTAATTTATCTACTTTAAGTTTTTTGATAGTTAATAATAAAATAATTTTTTCATTACAATCTATAAATGGTTTAGGGATTGAGACCTGTAAAAAAATCATACAAATCAGAGAAAAATTACCTAATAAAAAATTTAATAATGCATTAACAGCAATTTCTATTTTAAATAATTCAGGAATTAGTAAAAAGAATATTGAATCATTAATTAAGGTAGGAGCATTTGATG
This sequence comes from uncultured Ureaplasma sp., assembly GCA_944322645.1. Taxonomy (GTDB): domain Bacteria; phylum Bacillota_I; class Bacilli_A; order Mycoplasmatales; family Mycoplasmoidaceae; genus Ureaplasma. Next base: position 22,373 of record CALUPI010000010.1, on the reverse strand, counting down.
AATTACTATTAAAAAGAGATTTTTTATTAAATAATATTGATAAGTTGTGTGATAAGAAAATTAATATGCTGGATGAAAATATGAATTTTATATTTGATCTAAATTTAAATAATGATATTATGGAAAATTTTAATAATTACTCTAACTATGAAAAAGAAGTTTTAGGGATTAGTTTTTATAAAACTAAATATGAAATGATTTTTGATAATTTAAAAACAAAGTATAACTTAATTGATTTTTGATCGATAAATGATAATAAAATTCATAATTGTTTTTTTGAGATAAAACGTGTTTATAAAAATATTTCTAAAAATGACCATAATTTTTTAAAGGTAATTGTTTTAAATAATGACAAAGAAGATGAACTTTATGCCTTTGAAAATATAGATTCTATTTATAATAGTTTAGTAGAATCTAAATATGTAATTTTAGAAATTAAAAAAAATAAAGAAATTTTTGTAATTTTAAATTTTATAAAGAGTATTGGAGAATAATAGATGAAGCGTGCATTAGTTGTAGATGGAAATTCTTTAGTTTATAGAATGTTTTATGCTACATATTCTTTAGCTGAATATAGTGTTAAGCATAATTTGCAACCTGTTAATGCTTTAAAATTAATGATTGATACCATGTTTCGTTTGTTAAAGAATAACTATACATATTGTTTAGTAGCTTTTGATCACGGAAAAAGAACTATTCGTCATGAGGTTTATGAAGACTATAAAAGTGGCCGTAAAAAAATGCCAAATGAACTTGTTTCTCAATTGCCATTAATAAAAGAAGCATTAGAATATATGGGAATTAATATTATAAGTAAAGAAGGTATTGAAGCTGATGATTTTGTTGGATCATTTTCTAAATTAATGTCTAATAATGATATAAAAGTTGATATTTATTCATCAGATAAAGATATGTTACAATTAGTTGATAAAAATGTTCATGTAAATATTTTAAAGTCAGGATTATCAGATGTAATTGTTCATACGTTATCTAATTTTGCTGAGTTAAATTATGGTTTAAATCCTAATCAAATTATTGATTACAAAGGTATTGTAGGTGATTCATCAGATAATTTACCTGGTGTAAAAGGTATTGGTTTAAAAACATGTGTTAAATTGTTACAAAAATATTCTACATTAGAAAATATTTATAGTCACCTTGATGAATTAACACCTGTTAATCAACAAAAATTTATTACTTCAAAAGACAATGCATTTATGTCTAAGCAAATTGCCACTATTGATACCAATCTTTTTATTAATGAATCATTAGATAATTTTCTTTTTAAAGAAACTAATTATACATCCTTGTTATCAATGATAAAAAAATATAATATAAATGGTTTAGATAAATATTTTATAAATTGTGTTAAACAAACTAAATTATTCTAAAAAGGAGTCATTATACATGCCTGAACTTCCAGAAGTACAAACTGTTATTAATTACCTTAAAAAAAATATTATTAAAAAATGTATCAATAAAATTGATGTTTTTTATGATAAATTATTAAAAAATTCTAATATTGATGAATTTAAAAAATTTTTACTAAATGAAATAATTATTAGTATTGATAGAAAAGGAAAATTTATTATTATAAATTTAACTAATAATAAACATCTTGTTATCCATTTAAGGATGGAAGGAAAATTGTTTTTTGAAGAATTTGATTCAAAACCATCTCATCCACAATTATTAGCAGAATTTAAATTGTCTAATGGATTATTACGTTATTATGATACAAGAAAATTTGGTACATTTTATATTTTAAAAAGTGAAAATCTTTCCAATTTTTTACCATTAATTAAATTGGGACCTGATGCAAACGATAAAACCTTAGATCCTCAATCTACATTTAAATTGATAAAAGATAGAAACATAGCGATAAAAACACTTTTATTAGATCAATCTATTATTGCTGGAATTGGTAATATTTATGCGAATGAAATTCTATTTAAAGTTAATATTATTCCAACTAAAAAAGGTAAGGAAATATCATTCATTGAATGAAAGAATATATTAAATGCTTCTGAAGAAATTTTAAATCAATCTATTAAGCACAATGGAACTACCATTCATTCATTTAAATTTAATACTCTTAGTTCAGGTGGTTATCAAAAGTTTTTAATGGTACATGGAAGAAAAAATGAGTTATGTAAAATTTGTGGCAATCCTATTATTTATCAAAAAATAAATGGTAGAGGTACTTTTTACTGTAAAAAATGTCAAAAATAGCATAAAAATGTTAATAAAAAAAATAATGAAAGTTTAATTTTATTTATATAAAAAAATAATATATATTAATATTAATATATATTAAAATTAACAATTTTTTTTGATAAGTTATTAAATATTTTTTTTAATATGTGGATAACTTTTTAGAAAAATATGTGGAAAACATAAAAATATATGAATTATAGGGAATAAAATTATTTTTTCTTAAATTATTTTTTTTAATTAATGTGAATAACCTTTTTGGGTAAAAAAAAGTTAATTTTTCCTCTGGTTTTTTTTATAAACTATATATGTGTTGAGAAAATAAAAAATTAATAAAAGGGGGTAAAAATATGTCTATCAATTTTTATGATAATATTCAATTTGATATATATATGTCTTACGGAACTTCTATTAATTATAAATACTTAAATGATTTTTATTTGCCAATTATTGGAATTGATGCTATTAATTTGTATAATTTACTAATTTCTGAATATCAGTCAAAAATAAGTTCTTCAATTTATATAAATAATCATCAAAAAATAATGAAAAAAATAAAAATAGATAAAGATAATTTATTACATTGTTTTAGATTACTAGAATCAGTTTCATTAATTACTACATATCAAGATAACAGTAATTTGGTAAATTCTAAAATTATATATTTCATAAATGAACCTCTTAATTTTTATAATTTTATTCAAAACGAAAATTTTAATAAATTATTAAAAATTAAAATTAGTGATGAGGAATACACAGAATTAAAATATAAATATAACAATCATACTATTAAGTCATCTTTTGTAAACATTTCAAAAGATATATCATATTTAATTGATAACAATGATATTGATGAATTAGAGTTAGATTTTGACACTATTTATACTTTGATTTCGAAAAAAATAAATAATCATTTTATAATGGATGAAATTTGTAAAGAAAAAATTAATTATTTTTATAAAAAGCACAACTTAACATTTTTACAAATTTCAGATTCAATATATAAATCGTTAATTATAGAAAATGATACGTATTTTGTTCATTATGATTCATTAATAATTAATTTAAATAATTTATTAATTCTTCCACAACATATTAATGTTATTTCAAAAGTTAATCGTAAATTTGATTTTTTCTTAAGAAATACAAATGATGAAGTTTATAAGGCTATTTATGAAGATTATTCAAATTTTAATTCTGAAAATTATATTATTTCGATAACTAAAGAAGAATTAGATAATAACACTATTAATTTATTAAATAAATTAAGAAATAAGTTTTATTTGCATGATTCTATTATAAACTGTATTATAGATTATTCTATTTTTCATAATTGTGGTAAATTAATTCCAAAATATATAGAAAAAGTAGCTTCTAGTATTAATAATTTATCAATTAATTCATTGCATAATGTTGTGAAGTATTTAAGATCAGTAAATGCTAATGTTCGTCCTAATGCATCATTGTTTGCTAATGATAATATTACAGAAGAGTCACTACCAATTAATTCTAAAAATTTAACATATGATGAAGATTTATTTACATTATGGAAAGAGATAGAATAATGGAAAAAATTAACAATATAAATGAAAAAATAGATAAATTAATTTCTGAATGCAAAGAATTAGATGTTGTTAAAGAACTAGGAATGAATGATTTTGAAATTAAAAATAATTTATCTAACTTAATATTGTATAAGCGTATTAATTTAAGATGTTTGCTTTGAAAAAGTAATAATTGTATAAATAATAATGGAATGCATATTAAATTTACACGTAATAAAAATAATGATATAGAATGCAATTATATTGAATGCCCTAAATTAATTAAAAAATTATCTTTATATCAAAATAAAAATTATTATGGAATTAATAATTCTCTTGAATTATCATCATTATCATTTATACCAAAAAATATAAATGTTCGTATTGATTTTTTAACTAGAAAACCTTTAATAATTAATTTACTAAAACAAATTAAGGAATCTAATTTTACAGGGTTATATGTATATGGAAATACTGGTGTAGGAAAATCTTATATTATGTCATTATTTTTAAATGAATTATCATCTAGAAAGATTTATGTGAATAATGTTGATATTAATGAATCTATAAGTTTTATAAAAACAAACATTCTTAATGAACAAGAATTAGAAACATATCTTGATAAGCTTAAAAAATATCAAATATTATTAATTGATAATCTTGGTATGGAACAATTTAAAAATTTTTATCATGTTCAATATTTAATTCCAATTTTAGAATATAGATATAAACAAAATTTACCAACGTATTTTATAAGCCATTTAAATATTGAAGAATTAAAAAATAAATATTTAAATAATATAATTAATAATAGTAGAGGTAGGACAAATAAGAAAGATATTTTTAAATTAATTGATCTTATTTCGTGTTTATCAAAAAATAAATTTGAATTAAAAGGTAAAAGTCAAAGATAATTATTAGGTGTTATTATGAAGAAAAAAATTGAAACATTAATTAAACAAGCATTACAAGTTTTATCATATCCTGAAATTGACTTTAATGTAGAAAAAACGAAAACTATAAAATTTGGTGATTATAGTTCTAATGTTGCATTAATGTTAAAAAAAGTAAAACCGTGAAGTGATTTAAAAATGCCAGTTGAAATTGCTGAAGAAATTGCAAAAACTATTAATCCAAAAATATTTACTAAAATTGAAGTAGTTCCTCCAGGTTTTATTAACTTTTATCTAAATAATGATAATGTAAAAGAATTGTTTGATTTAATACATAGTCAAAAAGAAAAATATCCAATTTTTGAAAAAGCTAATAAGGTGTATAATATTGAATATGTTTCAGCAAATCCGACTGGATATTTACACATAGGACATGCTAGAAATGCTGTATTTGGAGATGTATTAGCCAAATTATTCTCGAAAATTGGAATAAATGTTATTACTGAATATTTGGTTAATGATGCTGGTAATCAAATGAATATGTTAGCTTCATCAGTATTATTAAGATATAAACAATTATTTGATATAAAAGAGGAACTTCCAGAAGATAGTTATCATGGCTTAGAAATTATTGATGTTGCAAAAGAGCTAAAAAATCAATATAATGATAAATTTTTAAATGTATCAATAAATTGTAATTTTATTATTGAAAATCATGAATCTAGAGAATTTATTAAAAATTTTTCAAGAGATATCCTTTTAAATATCATTAAATCTGATTTAGCTTCACTTGGTGTATTTATTGACTTGTATTACAGTGAACAAGAAATTCATAAAAATAACTTAATTCCTGAAACTCTTGCAAAATTAGGCGACAATATTTATGAAAAAGATGGTGCAATATGATTAAAAACATCTCAATATGGTGACGATAAAGATAGAGTACTAATCAAATCTGATAAAACTCCCACATATTTTATGCCAGATATTGCATATCATAATATTAAACTAAATAGAAACCCAATGCCTGACAAGTTAATTAATATTTGAGGTGCAGATCATTATAGTTATATTACAAGAATGCAAATTGCTCTTAAATCACTTGGTTATAATGAAGATATTATGAATGTTATTTGTATGCAAATGGTAAGATTAGTTAAAAATGGCCAAGAATTTAAAATGTCTAAGAGATCTGGACAATCTTTAACTCTTAAAGATTTAGTAAATACACTTGGAAAAGATGTTGCTAGATGATTTATGATTTCAACTTCTCCATCTACTCATATTGAAATAGATGTTGATTTAGCATTAAAAAAAGATAATAATAATCCCATTTATTATATTCAATATGCTCATGCAAGATGTTTTAGCATTTTAGAAAAATCTAATTTTAATTATGAAATTGGTAAATATTCTTACAATGAATTAACATTAGATATTGAAAAGGAATTAATTGGACAAATTATGAATTTTCAAAATATAATCTTAAATTCCGCTAATACATATGAACCACATAAAATTGCTAATTATATTTATGGATTAGCAAAACTTTTTCATAGTTATTATGGATCTGTAATGATAAATGATTTAAACAATCCTAGAATCACATATCAAAGACTATCATTGGTAAGTGCAACAAAAATTGTTATTGAAAATGCCTTAAATTTATTAGGCATTAATGCATATGATAAAATGTAAAATATTATGATAAGAGAAATTCTTAAACGCTTTTTAAATCCAGATAATACTAAAAATTATTTATTGGATAAATATATTTCATCTTTTGATTTATTATGATTAAAGATGATTATTAAAAAAGATAAGATATCAAAAACTGATTTGATTAACTTTTTTTTATCAAAGCAATATCATTCATTAAAAATATTTCAAATTAAATATTTTTATTTATTTATAAAACTATGAAATAAATTTACAAATTTTACTATTGAAAAAATAATTATAAAAATTATATATAAAGAGTATTTAAGGTCTATTAGTACAAAAAAAATGTCATTTCATGAATTTAAGAAAAAAATGTATGAATATTTTTTTTATTATGTTTCATTTATTGATCAATTAAATCAATTTTATCAGTCATTTGTATTAAAAAATAAAAAAATGAATAAATTTTTAACTAAGTTAAAAGATATTTCAATTTTATTAAAAAATGAAAATATAGAACGTGGTAAGAAAAATAATTTAATTGATGAAATTGGTAGCATTAATAAAAAACATCAAAAATTATTTTATTCATCTAAATATGATAATGTAATTATGTATTATCAAAAATTATTATTAAAATTGGATAGTTTTATTTTTAATAAAAATAATATTTTTATGTTATCAAATGTGAATTATGGATATTTAAATGCATTTTTAGTGTCAATTAAATATAATTTTAAAACTAAAGGTAATATATATAAATCTCAAATTTTTGAAACATTTATGTTATTAAGTAATTTTAGTAGATTAATGGATCGTTATGGTTTTAAAACTACTTACAATGATACTAAAAATATTACAATTGATAATACTAATTACATCATAGAAGAATTTAATTAATTTTTTTTATAAAAATAAGTTAAAATTATTATGTCACTCAGCAATATTAATATTAATATTAAGCAGTGCATAATTTTTTTTAAAATTTAGTTAGTAGGAATGCTGATATATACTGAAAACTTTAATATGCAATGTGTTATTAAGGATTAAAGGTGACATTTATTTTAGATTTAATATAATTGTGAGGAAAAATATGCGTTATACTGGAAGTATTTATAGAAAATCACGTAGATTAGGATTTTCTTTACTTGAAAATAATAAAGAATTTAATAAAGGAAAACAAAGATTAACTCCACCTGGTCAACATGGATCAAAAAGAGTAAAATTATCTAACTATGGTCAACAATTACAAGAAAAACAAAAATTAATGTATTTATATGGATTAAATGATCGTCAATTTAGAAGATTTTTTATAATTGCTAAAAAAAGACATGGTGCTACAACTTTAAATTTATTACAAGTTTTAGAATCAAGATTAGATTCTCTTTTATATAGATCTGCACTTGCTCCTACTCGTAGAAGTGCAAGACAACTAATTACACATGGTCATGTTTTAGTTAATGGTAAAAAAGTTAATATACCATCAATAATTTTGAATATAGGTGATGTTATTGAAATTAATGAAAAATCTAAAAATTTAGACATTATTAATAATGTAAATAGAGCTGCTGCTGATTTTATTAAATTAAATAAAGATAAAAAATCTGCTGAATTTATTAGATTACCTGAACGTGTTGAATTACCTGAAAATATTAATGAGTCTTATGTAGTTGAATGATTCAACCGTCTTCTATAATTTTATTGATTGGGGTTTTAAATGGCTAACGATAAAATTAAAATGACTGGTACAATTATGGATGTTTTTCCAGGTGCTAAATTTAAGGTTACATTAGAAAATGGATTATCTATTGATTGTTCATTATCTGGAAAGATGAAAGTAAATTCAATTAGGGTATTGCCTGGTGATAAAGTTGATGTTGAAATTAGTCCTTATGATTTAACCAAAGGAATTATAAGCTACCGTTATAAATAGTATAGGAAAATGGAGTAAATTTCATTTTCTTTTTTTATTCTATAAAAAAAGAATATAATAAAAATATGTATTTCAATATTGATTTTAAAAAAAAAATATTAGTGTAAATGATCGTGTAATGGTTCATGCATATAAATATAAAAGATGATTATATAGAACTTGAGAATATCCTCAAGTTATTTTTAAATCTGAGGAATTTATAATATTAAGTTTACAAAATTCTAGAGTATTGACAAGTGAAGAGGAATCAATTCGTTGTTTTAGTTCAAAAATTCAGAAAAAATCTTTTTGATTATTTTTTCCTAATAAATGATATAACTTTATAATTACTATTGATAATAATAAACGTTTGTTTGGATATATAAATATTAGTAGTCCTTATATTTATGAAGAAGCAGCAATTAAATATTATGACTTTGATTTAGATTTTAGAATAAATTATGATGGTAGTTGGGTTGAAGTAGATATTAAAGAATTTGAACAAAATATGATTAAATTTAATTATCCGCCAGAATTAATAAAAATTATTCAAGAAGTTGAGATAGAAGTTATTAATAAATTAGGAAGAAATTTTTTTCAAAAATTTATGAATATAAGTTTTTTGAATAAAATTATGAAAAATAAGTAGGGAGAAAAATATATGAAAGAGAAACAGCAACCAATTTCTAGAGTTGAGGAAACTGATGAAATAAAAAAATATTATGATGAATTAATAAAAAAAATTAGTGAAGATTGACAAAATAATAAACATCAATTAGCAATACAAAGACTTCAAGAAGAATTAGATCAACCATACATACCATATAATTATGAGGAATTAATGAGTGACATGCTTTTTAGTTATCAAAGAGAATTAAAATTTTTATCAATTGATAATAAAGTAAAAAATATGTCTATGGATGAAATGATAGGACAAATTTTTGTTAATAATAAGTTTAATATTTTTATATTTGAACTTTTTATTCAAAAATATGGTAGTAAAATTGATGAAAAATATTTTCCGATAATTCAATTATGATTGCAATCAAATATAATTACTAATGAAGATAAATTTTTAATTCTAGATTCATTGGCATCAGAAGGAATTGATAAAGATTTTGTTTTTTATAACAATAATGTCGATCATGAAGTTGTAGTTAATACTTTAACATATCGTGAAAGTGAATATCTAAAAAAATATAATCTTACATTAAATAAGATTGATAATATTATTAATAAGGATCAAGTCGTGGCAAATTTTGCAAAAGATGTTTTAGAATGTTGTGCAAATTATTATTTTCCTGAATTTCCATTTAATTCAATTGATTCTTTTGCAGAAGCAATAATTAATTTAATTAATAAATTTATGAATTTAGAAGAAGTTGATATTAGTATATTAAATCATGATGAGAAAATTGTATATAAAATTATTGAGTATATAGAAAAGCAAGAAAGTTTAAATTAAGATATTTTAACCTTAAAAATGTTTATAATTAATATTGTAAAGAGGTACTATTATGAAAATTTTAGAATTAAAAAAAGAAAAAACTTCAATTCAATTTGTTGTAGCTATTGATAAACAAGATTGACAAAAACAAATTTCTGAAACTGAAAAAAAATTAGCATCAAATGTATCAATTAAAGGATTTAGAAAAGGAAAAGTTCCTTTTGATGTGGCTAAGAAACATTTAAATGTTGGTGATGTTCTAACTCGTAGTTTAGATAAAATTATTGAACCAACAAGATTAGCCATTGAAGCATCTAGCGAATTTAAAAATGGTAATGAATTGTTAGTTGAAATTCCTGCTGTTACTGTTAATAAAATTGATTTAGAAAATCTAGAATTAACTTTTATATATGATTTATATCCTATTGTAGAATTAGGAAATTATAAAGATATTAAAATAGAATCAATAAATCACAAAAATGCTACTGATGAAGATGTTGAAAAAGAAATTAATAGAATTTTAAAACGTCATAGAAAACTTGAAATTAAACCTGAAGGATCAGTATTAGAAAAAGGTGATATTGCAGTTATTGATTTTATAGGTTATAAGGATAATGAAAAATTTCCAGGTGGAGAAGCTAAATCTTTTAGCCTAGAAATTGGTTCTAATCAATTTGTTCCTGGTTTTGAAGAACAATTAATTGGTATGAAAATTGGAGAAACAAAAAAAATAGATGTTAAATTTCCAAAAGATTATCATTCAAAAGACCTTGCTAATGCAGATACTATTTTTGAAGTGACATTACATGAAATTAAAAAGCAAAAGATTCCTACATTAAATGATGAATTTATTATTAGTGAAAACATTCCTAATGTTAAAACAGTTAGTGAATTTAAAAAATATCTTAAGGAACAAATTCAAGCTCAATTTGATTTAAATTATAAAGATGCAATCACTAAAGATATTATTAATTATATTATTTCTATTACCAATTTATCATCATTTCCTAAGTCATTAGTTGATGGTGAAAAGTATAGAATTAGTAAAACCTTAGAACAACAATTATCCCGTCAAAACTTAAATATTGATAAATATTTAAAAATGATTGGTATGTCAAAAGAAGAATTTGACAAAAATTTAGAAACTAATGCAAAAGATTCTTTAAAATATGCATTAGCAGTTGAAAAAATTATTAATGACAATAAGTTAGAAGTTACTGATATTGACTTGAATCAATATTTAGAAAAGCTTTCTAAAGTTTACAATATTTCTATTGATGAGTTAAAGAAATCATTAGATGGTAAATTAGAATCAATAAAAGAACAATTATTAAATGATAAAGTTTTAGATTTATTAATTTCATATAATGAAAAAAATACAAAATAGATATAAAAGGATATTATTCCTTTTTTTCTTTTTTATATTTATTAGCACTCTAAATATTTGATTGCTAAAAAACATTTTTTATGTTATTATAAATATATAATTGGAGGTTAGATAATGAAAAATAACACTTTACCATTAATAGTATCAAGAGCAATGCCTCTTTTACCAGAAGTTCAAATGAAAATTATTTTTGCTCGTCAAAGCGCAATTAAACAATTAAATAAAATTATAGAAGATAAGTCTGAATTTATAATTGTAAAACAAAAAAACATTAATATTGATAAACCTCAATATAAAGATTTAGAAGAAATTGGTACAATTGCAAAAATAAAAAAACATTCTTATAATGAAAAAACAAAAGAATTATTAATTGAATTAATTGGTATAAAAGCTGTAAAAATTGAAATTAATCAAACTGATTTAGATAAATCTGTTGGTGATTATATTGAATTTAGTGAAATTAAACAAGATTTAGATTTAAATTCAGAAAATATAGAAGATATTATTAATGATCTTCAATTTGCAATTGAAAACAAGAAAGACAAGTTTCCTACTCAATTTAAAAAAGCTATTAATACTGAATTTAATAATAAGAAAAATTATCAAAAAATTGTTCATAATTTTTTATATGGAATTGGTGCAGATCAAATTGAAATTATGCAATCCGCTCTTAATACACATGTATTAAGTCAAAAAATAAAATTTATTCGCGAAATTCTTTTTAAAAATAATGTTGATAAAGATATATCAACAGATGTTGATAATACTATTAATAAAAAAATGAATGACAATTTAGGAAAACAACAAAAAGAGTTTTATTTACGTGAACGTTTAAGAATTATTAAAGAAGAATTAGGTGATATTAATAGCAGAGAAGATGAAAGTGAAATAATAAGAAAAAAATTAGAACAATATCCATATCCACAACATATTAGAGAAAAAATACTTTCTGAGTTAAACAAATATGAAACTGCTTTAAATTCAAATGAATCAATGATAATAAAATCATACATGGATTGATTAATAAATTTACCATGGTGACAAGAATCTAAGGATAATAATGATCTTAAAAATGTAAAGAAAGTGTTAGATAAGAATCATTATGGGATTGATAAAGTTAAAGAAAGAATTATTGAATATTTAGCTGTTAAAATGCAAAATCCAAAAGCAAAAGGTCCTATTATTTGTCTTGTTGGTCCTCCTGGTGTTGGTAAAACAAGTTTAGTAAAATCTATTTCTGAAGCATTAGATAAGGTTTTTATAAAAGTTTCATTAGGTGGTGTAAGGGATGAAGCAGAACTAAGAGGACACCGTCGTACATATTTAGGTGCTATGCCTGGTAGAATTATTAAAGGAATGAAAAAAGCTGGAGTAATAAATCCATTATTTTTATTGGATGAAATTGATAAAATGGGAAGTGATCATAGAGGTGATCCAGCTAGTGCAATGCTTGAAATTTTAGATCCAGAACAAAACTCACGCTTTAGTGACAACTATATAGAAGAAGAATATGATTTATCAAAAGTAATGTTTGTAGCCACTGCTAATTATTATAATCAAATTCCATATGCTCTTATTGATCGTCTTGAAGTTATTGAATTATCAAGTTATACTTCTATAGAAAAACGTGAAATTGCTAAATCACATTTAATTAATAGAGTGTTAAATGAATCTAATTTAACAGGTCAAAATATTATATTTACAGATGAAGGTATTGATTATATTATCAATTATTATACTCAAGAAGCTGGTGTAAGAGAATTAGAAAGAATGATTCAAACAATCGTCAGAAAGTATTTAGTTGAACTATTAACTAAAAAAGATTCTAATAAAGAAGTTGTAATTACTCCAAAAGAAGTGGAACATTATTTAGGTAAGAAAAAATATGATATTAATATTAAGGATGCTATTGCAATTCCTGGTATTGTTAATGGTATGGCATACACAAGTGCTGGTGGTGATTTATTACCAATTGAAGCAACTTATTTTAAAGGTAAGGGAAATATAGTAATAACTGGTAATCTTGAACAAACCATGAATGAATCTGTTAATGTTGCACTTGGTTATGTAAAAGCAAATGCCGAACATTTTGGTATTAATCCTAACATATTTGCAGATATTGATATTCATGTTCATGTTCCTAATGGTGGAGTTCCAAAGGATGGTCCAAGTGCTGGTGTCACTTTAACCACTGCAATAATTTCATCATTAACACATATTCCAGTATCTACAAATATTAGTATGACCGGTGAAATTATGTTAAGAGGAAAAGTAGGTATAATTGGTGGAGTTAAGGAAAAAACAATTTCTGCATATCGTGCTGGAGTTAGAGAAATTTTTATTCCTATTGATGATGAAAGATTTTTAGAAGACGTACCTAAATATATTTTAAAAGATATTAAAGTTCATCTTGTTAAAAAATATGATGAAATTTATGATGAATTATTTAAAAATAAAACTCCTATTATTTTTGATGAAACTAATACTCCATTACATATAAAAACAAAGAAAAAATAATAATTATTATCTATTCTCGTCTCCATTATTGGGTTTAGAAGAGAATAGATATTTTTTTGATATAATTATAATTAGAAAGTTTTAAATTAATGTTTACTTATTATAAATTTTTAGTTTAGAATTTTTGTTATGTTATCGAAGGAGGGCTAATATGTCATCTGGAAATGCTTTTCAAAAGCAAAAACGAGAAGCACAAACAGGATTAGCTAATGCTCCACTGAAAAAGAAAATTGGTTTTTTCTCAGCTATGATGATTGTTATAGGTGCTGTAATGGGTGCCGGTATTTTTTTTAAATCTAATACCGTACTAAGTTACTCACAAGGTTCAATCATAATGTCGATATTTTGTTGACTTATAGGAGTGTTTGCAGTTATTTCTATGGTGTTAGCGCTTATAGAAATATCAAGTGCAAGAAATGATAATTTATCAATTATCGGTTGATGTCAAACCTTTAATAAAAGAGTTATCCATAAGGCATCTAAAAATTTCTTTATATATGTTTTTGTACCTTTATCTTATTTCTTTTTACCATTGTATGTAATTATGTCAGTTCAAGATGGTGTTATGGCATTAAGTGACAATTATAATGGTTTTGGAACAAATGCAGACTGAGCTATTATGATGGTCTTTGCATTGATAATTTCAATATATTTTATTGTAGTTTGTGGTTTATCTTCAAGAATTGGTAATATTCAAAATTGGATTATTACTTGTCTTAATATGATACCTGCTATTATTGCAATTATATCTGGTTTTGTTGCTATTGGTTTAAACTCTGGTGATCTTTCAAACCCAAACATAAATGTTGGTTTTGTTCCTACCTATACTGCTAATCCAGCTAATTTATATCGATTTGGGTATATGACCCCTGGAATTGGTATATTTATTGCAGTAGGTGCTATTTTCTTTGCCTATGATGGTTTTTATTTAGCTGCTGGTATGCAATCAGAATTAAAAGAACCTAAAAAGGTTTCTTTAGCATTGATATTAGGATTATTTGTTGTAACAATTATTTATCTTTCTATCTCAGTAGCTATGTCTTTAGGTTCTGATAGTGGTACTCCAAGTGGTTTTCTATCATTTTTCAAGAAAAATAATTTAATATGACTATATGTGTTATTTAATATTCTAATTGGTGTTGGTGTATTAAGTATCATTAATAGTTTTGGAATATGAACACCAAGACTTGCTGAAAATTTAATTGCAATGAATGAACTTCCTTTCGGAAATAAATTTGTAAATAAATTAAGTAATCATAGACCAAAAGTTGGAATTATGTATAACCTTATAATTTCAATCCCAACAATTATAATTTTTTGTGCAATAGGTGGTTTAGGATATATCAATACATATTCTTCATTAGGATATGGAACTGGTGTTGGTAGTTTATATTCATTTGCTGATTTAATGGCAACATGAACTTCTGTTGGTGCATTTACATTTATAATATTTAGTATATTTGGTGCATTACAGAATAGAAAAACCAATGCTGTAATTGTAAAAAAATCTAAATATCTAAAACCAATGTCAATATTGTGTTTATTCTTATCAGTATTACCAATATTCATTACTTATTTTGCACCTATTGCAGATTTATTCTTATTATTTAGAATTCCTGCAAATTCACCAATTAATCCAGATACTGGATTAGCATATTATGATTATATTCCTGATGTTTTAGTACCAAGAATTATGACTGTTGTTACATTGATTATGTATTTATCTTTAACATTTGTTCCAACAATAATTGATGATATTTATTACCTTAAAAAATATGGTAGTGTTATGAATGGTCAAAAACAAAAGTTCCTTGAATTTGCTCGTGCATGTGGAAAAGATCCAAAAGAAGAATTATTAATTCAATTAAGATATATGAAAGTAATTATTTTAAATGAATGACAAAAAGAAATAATGAAACAAGATAAATTAACTTTGGATCAAATCAAATTCATTAATGATCATGTAGATTTTGAAAAAGATGTTCAACTTGAAATGCTAGAAAATGTATATTTAAAATAGTTAAAAACCCACATTCAAATAACAACTGCAACACTATATAATATAGTTGTAGTTGTTATTTTTTTGTCAAAAGAAATTATGCATTATCAATTAAATAAAGAAGATTGTTTCAATTCTTCTTTTAATCCTCCTTTAATTATTTGATTTGTTTTTGGATCAATAGGTAATTGAGATGATAAATGATTGTAATGTGAAAAAGCAACAATTTATGAAGAATAATTATTTATTGGAAGATTAGTTGTATTTCTAACTGACTTAATTAAATCATCTAGTTGTGGTGCATTTGGAATAGTATATATGTCATATGTAATAACTACCTCAACCTAAATTGATGCATTTAATGGAATATCTTTAACTGTAATTAAAGTTAATGCAGGTTTATAACCCTAAAAAATGAATTTAAAACATCAATAGAAACATTAAAATCATTTGTAGACTTAGTAATAATTGTCAATCTAACAACATCATCTAAAGTATGATTAATACTTTTTACAATAGTATCAATATGTTTAAAACATCGAATGCTTGTTTCTTGATATCATTGGACACTAATTTACTTAATGAATCATTGGTAATTGTGCAAATAAGTTATTATAGTGTAAAAAAAAAAAACAACAGATTGTGAAAAATCAAATAATCCTTTTGCAACATCACTAATATTTCTAGCTAAAACTTCATTAAATTTACTCATTTTTATATATCTCTTTATTTGATATATATTAGTTTTACTTTAAAAAAGTAAAATTATTATTTCTTTATTGGTTTGTATGAAAATCTATGAATATTATTAATTGGACCATATTCTTTTAATGATTCTAAATGTTGCTTTGTTAAATATCCTTTATTTTTATGAAAATAATAATTAGGATATTTAAGAGACAAATTTTTCATTAAATTATCTCTATATACTTTTGCTAAAATTGATGCCGCAGCAATGCTAATGCTTTTTTTATCACCATATACAATAGAATTATTAGGAATATTAGTCGATATTTTTTCAAAATCAATTAAAACGAAATCTGGTTCTATTGATAATGATAATAATGATTTTTCCATTCCTAAAATTGATGATTTTTTTGGGTTTAACTTATCGACAACATCAGCATCAATTTCAACAATTGAATAAGCAATACAATCATTAATGATTATGTTATATAAATTTTCACGTTGTTTAGAATTTAACATTTTTGAATCTTTAATTTTATTATTTTTATAATTTTTAGGAAATATTACACATGCACATACAATTGGACCAGCAATTGAACCACGGCCTACCTCATCAATACCGGCTATTAATTTATATCCATTTTTATATGCTATTTTTTCATATTTATACATCGAAAATTTATTTTTCATAATATTATCTACTTCTTAGCAATTTTCTATTTTTTAATTTTCTAGAAATGCTTCAATATTTAAAAAGTAAAATTATTCATTTAAATCATTTATATTTAATTAATAAATCATAATTCGTATATATAAAAATTGCTAATCCTAATCAACTTATAATCTGGGGACCTGGTAATATCATTAAAAATGGACCTGTACCCATCATTAATATTGATATAATATTTAAAATAATTCTAGTTGCAGGTTTTTTCTTTTTATAAAAATGTTTTTTGATTTTATTAAAAAATTTCATAATAATATTTTATATTAAATTATCTTTTTCATTATAATTATATTTATTGAATATATTAATTTTATATAGAGGTATAGTAATGTACACATTAAATAAAGAATATTATCCATATTTTCAATTCAAACCTGCAAAAAATAAATCTAAAGGTGTAATTTTTTTTGTTCATGGCTATGCTGTAAATTCAAATTATCATAATTATTTTAGCGATTTAGTAGATGATTATGATTATTATGCAGTTGAACATCCAGGACATGGAATAACACCATTGAAGTCAAAAAAACAATTAAAACCAATTGAATATGCTAAATTAGTTGCTAATTTAATAAAAAAATTAAATTTAAAAAATGTAATATTAATAGGTCATTCCATGGGTGGAGGAATTAGTACTATGGTGTCTCAAATGATTCCAAACTTAATTAAGAAAATGATTCTTGTAACACCAATGAATTCAAAAGGAACAACAAATGTAATTAACTTTTTATTTAAATTTCAACCTAAAAATATTGATCAAATCGATCGTTTTTACGATATTTTAATGTATGATTATGCTAATAATAAACAAAAAGTCACACAAGAAGAAATTAATCAAGTTATAAAACTGCAAAATAAATACAAAAAAAACTTTAATAAACTAAAAATGAATATGGCTTCTATTTCAAATATGTTGTATTTAAGTAAGGCTGAGAAAAATATTCCAGTACCATTTATGTTAATTGTTGGAAAACATGATGATTGTATAAATTGGAAAACAACCTTAAAAAATTTTCACAAAAAAAATATTAATTTTAAAGAGTATGTTTTTGAAAATGCTGGACATATTCCATTTTTAGAACAAACTAAAACATATTATCAACTTTTAATGGATTTTATAAATGAATAATTACGTTGCATATGGTGATCCTACTAATACTATTACTAATAATAATGAATTTGTATGAATAACAAGTTTAGGAGAATTCATTGGTACTTTTATATTTATTTTTTTATTAGTTTCAGTATTACTAAATTTAACATTACCAAGATCAAAAGCATATCTAAAACATCCATTTGGATGAATAGTAATTGGTGTCTCAATTGCATTATTTTGTGGATTATTGTCTGCATACGGTATTCAATACGGTATATTCGATGCTTTAGAAAATAAGTTAGATAATGAAACACTTGCTAATTTAACTAGTCTTTGTTTAAATCCAGGATTTGTTATTGCAAATATCATTAAAGGTTCTAATTATACAAATGTATCTTCATATATTCCTATAACAAATGGTTTAATATATATATTTGTGGAATTTTTAGGAGCATTTTTAGGAGCATTTCTTTCTAATTATATTTTTAAATTTTTAATAGATAGAAATGTGCCATACTCAACAATAAGAAATGCTTTTTATACAACACCACAAACTAAGCATAAAATTAATAGTTTTATTTGTGAATTTTTAGGAACTTTTATATTATTTATTTCTATTGTTGGATTAAGTATATTATTAAAATCAAATCAATATATTTTAAAAATATTATTAATTTGTGGACTTGTAGCTGGTATTGGATATGGTGTTGGAGGAAGCACGGGTTATGCATTAAATCCAGCACGTGATTTAGGCCCTAGATTAGCTTATTTATTTATATATAGAAAAAAAGATTTAAATTGAAAAAAAGATTGAAATTATTCATGAGTACCAATATTAGCACCAATATTAGCGACTATTATAGGTATAATAATTATGCCTGGATTTTTATATTAATTATGAGGTGAAATTTATGAAAATTAAACAAAATACAAATTATAATCAATATCAATTAATAAATAAAAAAACAAAATTGATTTGTTGGAAAAGTTAGCTTATTTGCATCATTTCTTTTTGCAATTATTTTTGCTATTAGTTTTGTTATCTCTAAATATGTGTTTGTTAACAATATTGATTATAATTATTTAATATTAATCGGTTCAATTGCCTTAATTGTGACATTAGTATTTTCACTAATAATGTCTTTTAAAGGTTTAAAAGCATCATTTGGATTAATAATAACTACAATTTTCTTATATAGTTTATCATTTATAATTATGTTTAGTGCTTACTTTAGTTTAATTAATAATACAATATTATTTTTTGCACTTGCCTTCACTGCATTATCTACTTTTATAATAGGAATAATTAGTTTTGTTATTCCATCAAAAGTTGCTTATTCTATCCTAAAATTTTCAATGATTAGTTTCATAGTGTATATTTTTGTATCAATAGTGGGATCATTAATAATTTGATTTACAACTACTGTAAATTTAGAAATATGAGAAATTATTCTTACATCATGTTTAGGGTTAATAATAATATTATCATCAATCATGTCATTTTATAATTTAAGAAAAACTACTGAATTTATTAATATTACAAATATTGATAAAACTTCATACAATAAATTAATGTTATTTCAAACATTTAATATTCTTTCATCAATAATTATGATATTTATATTTGTACTAAGAATTTTAGGAATTATTAATAGAAATTAAATTCATATTATGTTCATTAAATTTGAGATAATTCAACTTTTTCTAATTCTAAATCAACTTTTTTTACTTTTAAATTATTAATAATTTGTCCAATATAAAATTTTTGATAATGATTAAAATCTTTATCATCTATTTTCATACCTGAAAAATGTAAAAATCCATCATTTTTTAGACCAATATCTATAAATACACCAAAGTCACAAACATTTCTTACAACACCATTAATTTCCATGTTAGGTACTAAGTTTTCAACTTTTAATACATCTTGGCGTAATAGAGGCATGTCAAATTTATCTCTATAATCACGTTTTTGTTGTTTAATTGAATCTAGGATTTCATTTAATAAGTATTCATTATTAGTAATTTTTAACATTTCTATTATTTCATATTCACTAAAATACAAATCCCTATTATCTTTTGTTAGATCAATATTGTATTTTTGAATTATTAAATTAGCACATTTATAATTATCTGGATGAATACTAGTTTCATCTAAAATATTAGTGCCGTCTTTAATTCTCAAAAATCCAGAAGATTGTTCAAAAACTTTATTAGAAAATTTTGGAATCAACTTTAATTCTTCTCTAGAATTTATTTTTCCAACTTTATTACGGTATTTTATAATTTCTTTGCTTATAGCTTTTGTGATTCCTGAAACATAATTCAATAATTCTTCGCTCGCTGTATTGATATCTACACCAACCCTATTCACAATTTTGTTAATAACAAAATCTAAATTTTGATTTAATTTTTTTTGAGAAACATCATGTTGATATTGTCCTACACCAATAGATTTTGGATCAATTTTGATTAATTCACTCAATGGATCAATAATTCTTCTCGCAATACTTATGGCAGATCTTTTCTCCACATTTAAATTTGGAAACTCTTTTCTTGCATTTTCACTAGCTGAATAAACAGAAGCGCCAGCTTCACTTACAATTACGTGACTTATTTTTAAATTATTTTTCTTAATAAATTCATTAATAAAAATCTCTGTTTCTCTAGAAGCTGTTCCATTTCCAATTGCTATAACATCTACATTGTTATTTTTAATAATATTTAATATTTTTTGTTCAGATTCTTCGATTTTATTGTGTGGCTCAACAGGAAAAATAGTATCAATATCTAATACTTGATTATTCTTATTAACAAGTGCAACTTTACAACCTGTTCTAAATCCAGGATCTAATCCTAATATGTTCTTATCCTTAAGTGGAGATTGGGAAAGAATGTGTTCCAAATTCATTGAAAATACCTCAATTGATTGTGCTTCAGCAACATCAAATAAATCATTTCAAATTTCATTTTCAACAGATGGAATTAGCAATCTGCTTAAGCCATCATTAATAGCCTTTAAAATAATTTCAGTTGCCTCAGACTTGTAATTTTTTGTATATTTTCAAATAATTTGTTTTAATGAAAATGATTTATCGAATTCAAATTTAACACTAATTACCTTTTCGGTTTTAGCACGATTAATTGCCATAACTTTATATGAAGCAATTTTATTTATTTTTAATTTTGTATCATAGTATAGTTTATATTTTTTTTCAATATCATTTTCTATTTTTAAAGGTTTAGTAATTATATATCCATAATTAAATATTGAATTTTTTAATATTGTTCTAACATCAAAATCATCACTAACAATTTCAGCAATAATATCAGATGCATATTGAAGAGCTTGAGTATAATTAATTTCATTAGTAACATATTTTTGAACTTCACAATTGATTGAGCCTTTGGGTAAAGATAATAAATATTTTGCAAGTGGCTCAAATCCTAGCTTAATTGCAATTGCTGCTCTTGTTTTTTTCTTTTCAGCATATGGTTTATAAATGTTATCTAAATCACTTAATTTTTGAGAAGAGTTGATTAAATTTATAATATCATTTGTTAATTTACCTTTTTTATCAATTGCATTAATTGTCCAAATTTTCTTTTCTTCTAGGCTTAATTGATAATCATATTCTTTATGAATTTGAAATATTTTTTCTTCATCCAAATTTCCAGTTAATTCCTTACGATAGCGAGCAATAAATGGAATTGTATTTCCATCTTGAATTAAATTTAAAGTGTTTTTAACCTGATAGGATTTTAATCCTAATCTTTGACTTAAATCATTAATAATTTTTTCTATATTTATCATAATATTAAAATTATAAAACATTAATTAATATTAAATAAATATTATTATAATGTATAATATATTTATAAAATTTTTAACTAAGTGAAAGGAATAATATGAAAAAAGCTTTATTAGTAATCGCATTAAGTGTAATTGCATTTGGATTAATTGTTGGTGGAATTTTTGGTGCTATTAATTTAGATCAAAGTGGAGATTCAATCACAATTAAAAATGTTGGTATTAATATTGGATTAGTTGTTGCAATGTTCCTAGGTGGAGTTGGTTCTGGAATTGGTGCAATTGCAAGTTTCTTTACTACAAAAACAAAAATTGCAAAATAATATATTAAAAGCATTGATAATCAATGCTTTCTTTATTCAATTAACAAGTGCAACACTTTTAATTGTGATATAAAAAATTATAACAATAATTTTAATCATGTTAAAATATTAGTGTGATATCACACCTGACAAAATAAAGCTATCAATTTATTAA